>VFKS01000503.1 GCA_009885425.1 Novosphingobium sp. | reverse complement strand
GCTTTTCAGGAACGATGTCAAACGAGACTTCGCCGTAAACCGCAAACTGACGGTCGCGGCGCTGCACGTCATTGAAGAAGCCAACTGCAATCGGCCGGACGCTGGTATCATTGGCATTCACTGCGGGATCAGGACTGCGCGGGTAGATGTAACCGGCATCCTGCTGCAGATATGACCAATCGGTGTTATCAAACAGCTTGTTGACATCATAGAATACACCGGCCGTTGCCCGGATCCGCTCGCCAGCCGGCGTCGTCACTCGCAATTCATGGGTGCTGCGCTGGGTCTTGTTGCGGACCTGATAGCTCTTGTTCGGTGAATAGCACTTTGTATCATAGCCATAGGAGGGATTACTGTAGTATATCCCCGCGCCGCATTCGTAATGAGGCACGTACAACCCGATATTCGAATAGGATGCGTAATCAGCTTTTTGCAGAGCTGAGTGATTCAAATAGGAGCCGGTATAGATTATATCAAGAAAACCAAGGCGGCCGTTGACTGTCCAGGTGGTCAAGTCAAACTTGTCGCGCAGCGAGTTCTCATTGAACTGGGTGACCTTCAAATCACCGACGGCTGGCTCATAGTCAAACACGCCATCGGTATTCAGCTGCTGCCGAGCATGCATGGCGTTGATCGACCAGTCATCGTTGAGCTTAAACGTCGCCTCGATGCGGCCGCCGCGATAGCTGGCATCGTTGTAGTTTTCCTGGACGAAACGATCGTTGTTGATCGTACCGCGCACGGGGCCTTGGCCGCCGTTCAAATACTGGCTGCCGTTGCAGTTGGCCAGAACGGTTGTTGCGCTGGTCTGGCAGGATTGAATTGCGCGCATCACCAGCAGCGGGTTACCGGTTGGCAGGCGGCCAGCCTGGCCGACATGCGCATCGAACGGCATCTTATAGGTGCCGGGCACGTTATCGATATAGCCGCCCTGATTGTCGCTGTAGAACACCGCTCGAATCGCAAACTTGCCTTCGATAATCGGAATATTCACGAACACATCGGCAGCGACGCTGTCGTCACCGCCCTTGGTCATTGCATAGCTGCTGTTGAAGCCGGCCTTGAAGTCGTTCAGATCAGGCTTGTTGGTGATATAGCGGACGGCACCGCCCATCGAACTGGCACCATACAACGTACCCTGCGGCCCTGCTAGAACTTCGACACGGGAAAGATCGGCGGCGTAGAGATCGAGATTACGGCCAACGAGAGACGCGGGAGCGTCATTGACGTAAAGCGCAACACTCGGCGCGGTCCCGGCGGTGCCCGAAATCTGAAGTCCAGGCGAATCCGTAGAAAGCCCGCGGATAAAGATCGACGAAGCCCCTGGTCCGCGCGAGGCGCTGCGGACGTTGGGCAGATATTCGATCAGTTTGTCAAAACTGGTGATGTTGAGATCGTTCAGTGTGTCTCCGCTCAGCGCCTGGATCGCGACCGGGATTTTGTTGAGCGATTCTTCGCGGCGTGTAGCAGTCACCACGATATCCGCGATGCTGCCGTCATCCGCCTTTGTTGCGGCTTCCTGGCCAAAGGCAGGCGCCCCGCCAGCGCCAAGCATCGCTACAGCGATGATTGCCGACGACATTTTCCAGCTGGCTCTCAATTTACGTCTCCCCATGTTTCCCTACGCGCGAGGGATGTTTGTAATCCCATTCATGCCTTATGGAGGCTGTCTCTCAGCGCCGGAAGTGGCAATTCACCAAAATTTCCCAATCGGTAAAATTTATTCGTGGATCGATCACAACTTCTACATGTTGCAATCAGAACGGCTAATGTAGCCACCCGGCAATGGACCGGCCTAACACTCGTGGTTAGCCTCAGCCGACAGCGCGTAAAGACCGGGGATTGTGATGCAAAAGGGTGCCGATTTCGTAATTCTGATTGCGACAGAGGATCGCAAAGGGATCGTCGCGGCGGTCGCGAATTCGATCGCGAGTCAGGACTGCAACATCGTCGAAAGCTCGCAATACGGCGATGCAGACACGGGACGTTTTTTTATGCGGGTGGCGATTTCCGGCCCGGAAACGATGACCCGCGATAGTTTTACCGCCGCGTTCACTCCGGTTGCCACTGCTTTCAGGCTCGACTGGCAGATCCATGACATGCGGCGCAAGCTTAAGGCCATGATCATGGTCAGCCAGGGCGGGCATTGCCTGAACGACCTGTTGTACCGCACTTCGACCAAGCGCTTGCCGCTGGAGGTCACCAGCGTGGTGTCGAACCACACCACCTGGCAGCGCCGCGCCGAGCACGAGGGAATCCCGTTCCACCTGCTGCCGATAACGCCGGAAAACAAGCTTGAGCAGGAAGCCAAGCTGATGCAACTGGTCGAAGAACAGGAAGTCGACCTGATCATCCTGGCGCGGTACATGCAGGTTCTTTCGGACCAGCTGTGCCGCAAGCTGGATGGCCGGGTAATCAATATACACCACAGCTTTCTGCCGGGCTTCAAGGGTGCCAAACCCTATCACCGGGCCTATGAGCGCGGGGTGAAGATGGTGGGAGCCACGGCGCACTATGTCACGCCCGATCTTGATGAAGGGCCGATCATCACGCAAGATGTCTCGGTTGTCGATCATGCCGATACGGTCGAGGACCTGATCGCGCAGGGTCAGGACACCGAGAGCCGCGTGCTGGCCCGCGCCGTTAAACTCCATCTGGAGCATCGGGTCTTGCTCAATGGCCGCCGGACAATCGTCTTCAAATAAGACTCGATGACTGCCGGTCTAACCGCCAGTAAGGTCAAACTCGAAAAAACTGGAGTACACCCGCATGAAGACCCGCGCCGCTGTTGCTTTTGCCCCCAAGCAGCCGCTCGAGATAGTCGAGTTGGATCTGGAAGGCCCCAAGGCCGGAGAAGTGCTGGTCGAGATCATGGCGACCGGGATCTGCCACACCGATGCCTATACGCTCGATGGGTTCGACAGCGAGGGACTGTTCCCTTCGGTGCTGGGCCACGAAGGCGCCGGGATCGTGCGCGAGGTTGGCCCGGGTGTCACTTCGGTAAAGCCGGGCGATCATGTGATCCCGCTCTACACGCCCGAATGCGGCAAGTGCAAAACCTGCCTTTCGGGCAAGAGCAACCTGTGCACCGCGATCCGTGCGACTCAGGGCCAGGGGCTCATGCCCGATGGGACTAGCCGGTTCAGCTACAAGGGCGAGACGATCTTTCACTACATGGGCTGTTCGACCTTTTCGAACTTCACAGTCTTGCCCGAAATCGCCGTAGCCAAGATCCGCGAAGATGCGCCGTTCCAATCGAGCTGCTACATCGGTTGCGGGGTGACCACCGGGGTCGGCGCGGTGACCAATACCGCCAAGGTCCAGCCGGGCGATAATGTCGCGGTGTTCGGGCTTGGCGGAATCGGGCTTAACGTGATCCAGGGCGCGCGGATGGCGGGGGCCAAGGTGATCCTGGGGGTCGACATCAACCCGGCGCGTGAAGAATGGGGCCGGCGGTTCGGGATGACCCATTTCCTCAACTCCAAGGGGATGAGCCGCGAGGAAGTGGTTGCCGCAGTCGTGGCGCTCACCGATGGCGGGGCCGACTATACCTTTGACGCGACCGGCAATACTGAAGTGATGCGGACCGCGCTCGAGGCCTGCCATCGGGGCTGGGGAACCTCGATCATCATCGGCGTGGCCGAAGCTGGCAAGGAAATCGCCACCCGCCCGTTCCAGCTGGTCACCGGCCGCAACTGGCGCGGCACCGCGTTCGGCGGCGCCAAGGGCCGGACCGACGTGCCGGGGATCGTCGATATGTACATGACCGGCAAAATCGAGATCGACCCGATGATCACCCACGT
>VFKS01000218.1 GCA_009885425.1 Novosphingobium sp. | reverse complement strand
GGCCAGCGCAGGCCGCCTTTGTAATCGACGCTGACAGTCTGGAACCGGCTGCCGCGCTGGATCAGCAGGTCGAGCGGTGCGCCGCCTTTGGCTGCGGTAATCGCCGCTTTGATGGTGTCAGCATCATAAGTGTTGCCGTTCACCGCGACGATTTTCGCCCCTGGAACCACCCCAGCGTTGAAGGCCGGGCTGTCCCACAAGGTTGCGATGACTTTGCCGTCCTTGTCCAGCGTCAGCCCGATCGAAAAACCCAAAGTCAGCTGCTTGGCATCGGCCATCCGGGCCTTTTCAAACGGATTGGGCTCGTCCTTCCAGACCAGCTTATAGCCGCCCTTCTCGATTCCCTGCACCGGGGCCGGTTGGCCGGGGGTGTTGATCCGGGTCTCGATGAAGCCGCGCCAGTCATAAGGGGCGACGACGTTCAGCTTGGTGACGATCTCGTCCAGTTCGAACGACAACTGGCCGTAGTCGCCATCGTTCATCCCGAAAAACAGCTTGGCGAAATCATCGATGCTGCGCTTGCCGCCGGTCCGTTCGCGGATGATCTGATCGATCTCCAGCCAGATCAGCGCGCCTTCGGTGTAATAGTCTTCGTTGCGGGCCAGACTGGCAAATGGCTTGGCCTTGCGTCCGGCGAACACCGGGTCGTGGCCGGTATCTTCTACCGAGCGCCAGCGCCGCCCCGGTTGCATCGAAAATCCGCCGGCCCAGTTGGCCAGCATCCCCAGCACCACGTCTTTGCTTTGCAGGCCCGACCGCGCCGCCAGCACAGTGCCCCAGAACTGGTCCTGCCCTTCATAGGTCCACAGCAGATCGTCCTGCATCGGCTGGCGGTAATCGGGCGTCCACATCCGCGCCGGGCGGCGATATTTGCCCGACCACGAATGGGCATATTCGTGCGGCAGCAGGTTGCGGTCGAACTCAAACTTGTCCCACTCGGTAAAGGCACCCGGTTCCAGCTGGTTTTCGGATGAACGGTGATGTTCCAGCCCGATCGCGCCCATTCGGTCGGTCAGCGCCAGCAGGAACTCGTAACGGTCAAAATGGTTGGCCCCAAAGGCCAGCCGCGCTTCGGTGACGAGGTGCCGGTGCTGCGCGATATATTCGGGCTTGGCCGCCAGTTGCTCGGGCTTGTCGGCAATCACGTTAAGCGTGACGTTCTGGCCCAGATCCCACTTGCGGAAGTATTTGCCGGCAAAGATCGGCGAATCGACCAGAATCTCATAGCTGGTCTCGGCCCAGGACAGGCGGTTGCCGCTTTGCTTGGCCCCGTCGAGCGCGACGGCTGCGGTCCAACCGGCGGGCAGTGTGACGCTGGGTACAACCCGGATCTGGCGGACGTAATGCCCGGCTGGGTACAGGCTCATCTTCTCCCACTGCAGGTTGAGCATTTCCTGCGTCATGGTGATCCGGCCCTCAGTTGCTTGCAGCGGGCTGGTGTGAATGAATTTGGCCACCACTTCGCGCGCGCCGTCGGGCACATCGATGTGGAAGGC
>VFKS01000041.1 GCA_009885425.1 Novosphingobium sp. | reverse complement strand
TTGCCCTGTCGATTGCAATTTCGGTGTTGGCGATGGTCAGCTTCGTGCTGCTGGGCCAACAGGCCGGTGCGCAGCTGGCCCGTGACGCCCGCGCGCAGGTTCCGCTCAATGCCGACTATGCGGCGCTGCCCTCGATCGGCCGCCTGCTGCCGATCCTCAACTGACAGCCGTCCGCAGCGGCACTCAATCCACCGTAACTGTCACCGCGCGGCGGTTCTGGGCCCAGCTAGCTTCGTCGCTGCCCAGCGCCAGCGGCTTTTCTTTGCCGTGGCTGACCGTGGTGACGCGGCCCGGATCAACCCCTAGGCTAACCAGATAGTTCTTGGCGGCATTGGCCCGCCGCTCACCCAGCGCAAGGTTGTATTCGCGAGTGCCGCGCTCGTCCGCATGACCTTCAACGCTGACCCGCTTGGCCGGATAGCGCACCAGCCACTGCGCCTGCGCGGCCAGTGCGGCCTGATCGGTGGCATCGATATTATAACGATCGGTATCGAACAGGATCGTGTCCTGCCCCATCAGCTGCGCGACAAAATCGGCCTGACTGCCGGGAACCACAGCGGTGCTGCCGCTGCCGTCAATGGTCTGGCCGGTGGCGCTGCCGCCCGGATCGGGCGGAAGGATCTGCGGCGCTTTCTTGGAGCAGGCGGACAGGACCAGACCGCTGGCCAGGACCAGGGACAGGGTAAGACGCTTGTTCATCGGTATCTCCTTTGTCTTCAGCTTCATCGCTTGCCCCCACCGTGTCAACGGGTGTCAGGGCCGGAGCGGTCCCCAGGCGGGATCACTGCCATCGCCGGGGGTTTCCAGCTTGCGTTCGTTCTTGCCGGTCAGGTCGACCTGCCAGACCCCGGCCTTGCCGCTGCCCCGCGTGGTGCGGAAGAACTGGATCAGGCGGCCATTGGGGGCCCAGGTCGGGGCTTCATCCTGCCAACTATCGGTCAGATATCGCAGATTTCCGCCCACCGGGTCCATCACCGCGATCCGGAAATTACCCGCAATATGCGTGAACGCGATCTGATCACCGCGCGGGCTCCATTCCGGCGTCGCAGCGCGGCCGCCGAAAAAGCTGATCCGCTTTTGACCCGAACCGTCAAGGTTCATGACATAGACCTGCTGACTGCCGCTGCGGT
>VFKS01000096.1 GCA_009885425.1 Novosphingobium sp. | reverse complement strand
TGCTTCCCGCTTCGCTCGGCGCGCTGGCAGAAGGCTTGCAGGCTGCGCGGTCGGCGATGCGCCAGCGCTGGTCGGATGGCGGGGAGCGCCGCCGCGCGCTCGATGCCGCATTGGCTGAAGGCGGTATGCTCGATCCGCTGCAGGCGGACAGTGCTCGCAAAGTGGCGGATTGGCTAGCAAACGGCGAAGCGGGGCAGGGCGGTGTGGTCGAATTCACAGTGCCAAGTGACGATCCTGACGATCTGACCCTGCGGCAGGCGCGCTGGTTGGGCGCGGCCGATCTGGTCGCCTATGATCCCGGCATGGCGCCCGCAATTTTGGCGCGGGCCCGGGCTGATGCGGTGCGGCAGGAGTTGGGGGCCAGCGTTTCGCTGGCGGGCACAGCCGGCCTGATCGTGATCATTCGGCGGGGCTGAGCAGGATTTTCATTTGCGCCAGCGCGATCGGTTTGCTCCGATCATCCTGCCAGGCCTCGACATTGACCAGTGCCACCCGCCGTCCGGCGCGGGTTACGCTGCCACAAGCAAAAGTGCGCTGCTCGGTCCCGCCGCGCATGAATTCCACTTGGACGTTGACCGGCTTTAGCCGCACCGTTTCGGCGCGTTGGGCAAGTTCGGCCTGAAGCGCCGCGATCCCGGCCATTTCCATCAGCCCGCTCATCGCGCCGCCATGGAGATAGCCGGGGCGGCCCTGAATGCGGTCAGAGAAATCGACGAACAGGACCGGCTGACCATTCTCGTCATGGTCGATGTCGATGCCCAGCGCCTGGGCATAGGGTGAAAGTCCTGCGCTGATCACAGGTAGGTTCCATGGCTGGCCATAAAAGTGCCAATCACGTGGGCCACGGGGTCCTCCGGGTCTTCGTCATAGGCGATGCCGCGGATAAAACTGATCGTGCGGGTCAGCTTGTAACACTCGCCCCGGCCGATCACGGTCCGGCCCGGCACGGCCGCCCGCATATAGTCGACCCTCAGGTCCAGTGTGACGTGCGGAGTAAACCGTTTGGCCGCAGTCCAGACCGCCATCGAGGTGGCGTTGTCCATCATGCTGATGATCGGGCCAGAGGCGAGCACGCCGGTTTCCGCCACCCCGGCCAGATCGGCGCGCCAGGGCAGCGCCAGTTCGACCCAGTCTTCGCCGTGGGCGTGATAGCTCAGCCCCAGCCAGCCGCCGTGGCCGTGGCGGGTCATCATCTTTGACGCGCGGGCCGGATCGAACACGAATTCAGATGGCAGGTCTTGCAGGCTTTTGGGCTCGGTCATGCCGGGTTCTGTGCTGAACAGGCACCGGCATTACAATCTTTTAATTTCACCAACCACGATCTTTGCTGCCCTTGTCCGGCCCAGCCAGAGGGCATGGTGCTCTGCTGGTTCACAGGGGAAGTGCCATGAATCTGCCCAAGATTGATCTCTCTGCTTTGCCAGACCTCGATACGCTGACCGGCGTATTCGGCAGTCTCGCGAATCCGATCCGCGCGATGGAATCGGACGATTCGGTCGTCAATATCATGACCTATGTCTATGATGTTTTGATCCCCTGAAAGGGACGTTCCGGATGCTTATTCGACCGGAACTGCAGGCGCTGCGGGTGTATGACACTCCGCAGCGCCAAGCACAGGCCGACCTCCGCGAGGTCTATGACCACTGGCGCATGTCCGGACCGGGGCTGCAGGCCGAAGACGAGGTGGCGCGATTTGCCGGCGGCGCGAGTCTAGACGATTTGCCGCTGCTGTCAGCGCTGTTCGCGCCAGATGATCAGAGCGCGGCGCAGTTCACCGGCGATCTGATCGCACGGCTGCTGGGTAGCCTTGCGGCTGAGCCTTTGAGCCAGATGCCGCTGCGTTATTCGACCGATCGGACATTTTCGTCCTTGATGATCGCCCGGCACGCCGCCGCCACGCTGGTGCTGCAAGTATTCGACGGGGCGGGCCTTGCCCGAAAACCGGCGCCGGTCTCCGCGGTCTTCCCGCCGACCGATACGCTTGAGCGGGTCTTGGCCGGAACTGCCGATGCGATCCGGGTGCGGATTGTGGCGCAGCGGCCGGATGGCGCCGATCTGGTCTGCGAGCCGATCACTCTTCAGCCCGGTTCGATCCGGCACCGCATTGGCACTGCCGAAGCGCAGTTGCTGCAGCGGGTCCCGGCGCAATTGGTAACGCTCAAGCTGCAACGCCGGACCAGCACCGCGCAAGTGACCCGCGAATACCGGTTGTCCGATGGGGCGCTGGTTCATCAGGCCGCCGGGTGCCCACGTGATAGCCGGTTGGAATTAAGCGCGGCGCTGCTCGGCCGGATGGGCCGCACCGATGCCGCGCCCTTGCTGGCCGCTATGGCGGAGGAACACGGCAGCATTTCGCTGCGCTGGCAGGCGCTGCGCGAATGTCTTGCGCTGGATAGCGCGGCAGGGTTTGCTGCACTGTGCCGGATCGCCTGCGACGCTGGCGATCCACTGGCCGCTCAGGCCGGAGCGTTGCGCGCGCAGCTGCTCGAAAGCTACCCCCAACTATCAGGAGCCGGCCCATGCCCCGAGTGATTGATGTTGCCGATGGTCGGAAGGCCTCGCTGGCCGACGTGGGTGCAGCGCTGGCTGCGTTCGGGTTCGATCCGGAGCAGGATGAAAGCCTGCTCCACGCCGCCACCTGGCTGCGGCGACTGGGCAATGACCAGACCTTTCTAGGCGATATCCTGATTGCCGAGCTGGCCCAGCGCCACCGCGATGATGTGCTGGACAATGCCTATGGCCCGCAAGTGATCATGCTGGCCCCGCCCAATGGCCAGTTCTTCATCCGCGCCAATATCTGGCCCGCGGCGAGTGATTATATGGCCCGGGCCAGCGGCGGCGATGCCTTTGTGCTGGGGCTGCCGCACGACCACAATTTCAACTTCCTGACGCTCGGCTATTTTGGGCCGGGCTATTGGAGTGACTATTACGAGTACGATTATCAGGCCGTGACCGGCTATTGCGGCGAGGCGGTGCCATCGCTCAAATTCATCGAGCGGTCGCGGCTCAAACAGGGCAAGATCATGCTCTACCGCGCGCACCGCGATGTCCATGCTCAAGGCGCGGCGGATTCGCTCTCGGTCTCGCTCAACATCATGCAGACCACCGGGGCGCAGGGCTGGCTCGATCAGTACCGTTTCGATCTGGAACGGGGCGAGATCGGCGGCATCATCTCGCCGGGGCCGAGCGAGGCCTTCCTGAAAGTCGCGGTGGCCTTGGGCAGCGCCGAAGCGCTCGATCTGGCGCACCGCTTTGCGCGCCAACACCCCAGCGACCGGCTCCGGCTAGCGGCGTGGGATGCCCTCGCTGGACGCGAGACTGAAGTGGCGGCGCGCGATGCTTTGTGGCGCGATGCAGAAGCGGCGGGCAGCCGGTTGGTGGCGATGGAAGCAAAGGCGCGGCGGGCAGAGCTGGTCTGAATTCCTCCCCCAAGGGGGAAGAACAGGTCTAGCCAAAACCCCCGACCAACGCATCCAGCGCGGCCTGCAAAATCACCGCCGCCGCCGCCGAATCGATCCGGGTGGCTCGCTTGGCCCGGCTCATATCCTGATCGATCAGCCCGCGTTCGGCGCTGGCGGTCGACCAGCGTTCGTCCCACAGCAGGATTGGCAGCGTCAAGGCGGCCGATACATTGCGGGCATAGGCCCGGCTCGATTGGCAACGCGGGCCTTCGCTGCCGTCCATGTTAATCGGCAGCCCGATGACCAGGCCCTTGACGCTGCGCTCTGCCACCAGTGCGGCCAGAGCCACCCGGTCTGCGCCGAACTTGCCGCGCTTCAGCGTCTTGCCGGGGGAGGCGAACATCCAGCTGGGATCGCAGAACGCGGTGCCGATGGTCTGAGTGCCGAGGTCAAGTCCGAGCAAGGCCCCGCCTTGGGGCAGGGCCACCCGGAGTTCAGCAGCGCTGGTGGTGATCAATGCGTCTGGTGCCATGCCGCCACCCGCCGGGCAAAATCCTGCCGCAGGGGCAGCCAATAGAGCGCATAGTCATAGACGTGATAGTTGCCGCCGGGCAGCACGAACGGGCCGATCTGTGGGCCTGCACCGATCCGCAGGCTGCCGTCCAGGGCACAGGCTGCACCGACCAGGCCGGGGACCAGCCGCGCCTTTTCGAATTTTATATCGGGCACGATTGCGCCCGGGTTGGCGCTGGCCGGGGCGCTGCCGCCGATCCCGCCGGTCAGCGGGTTGGAGCAAAGATAGGACGGCGCGCCGCCGGCCGTCCGACCGGCAAAGCGTTCGTAGGATTCCCGCATCATCGCTGTGTCGGCCTTGTCGGCGAAGGACAGGAAACTGATGACGCAGCCCGATTGGTCTGGCGCGGCGCAGGCCGGCAGGCCCATGCTTGGCAGGTCGCGGCGGATATCGACCAGCCAGCCGACAACATAGGCCGCCGCGATCCGCTGGGCGACCGGTTTGCCCGCGACCTTTTCAGTCAGCAGCCGCTTGAGGATCAGCGAGCCCTGACTGTGCCCGGCCACTACGATCGGGCGGCCAGCGGGCTGCGCGGCAACAAAGGCTTCGAACGCCTCGGCAACATCGGCATAGGCCAGATCGTGCGCCTGTTTGGCTTCGGGGGCGTCCGAAACGAACGAGCCGAATGTTGCCTGCCGATAGCGCGGCGCCCAGACATCGGGCGAGGCATTGAACACACTGCCGAAAGCGCGAACCACGATGGTCGCGATCCGGCGTGCGGTGGCATCTTCCGGCGGGGCGTTCCAGTGGCGTTTGTCGAGATAGCTGGTTGGGTGGATGAAGAACACCGCCGCATCGACCGGCAAGCCTTTGCCGTCTGGCAGACCATCGGGCAGCCACTGGACCGGGTTCGCCCCGGCCATATCCGGCCGCGCATACCACATCGCTGGATCGGCGTAGGCATTGGCTTTCAGCGCCGGTTGCGCTTCAAACGCGCCGCTTGGCGTGAAGCTGAGCCGGGTCAGCTGGGCCGGATAGAGCGCCAGAGTGATCGCTCCGGCGATGACCAGAACAATGCAGAACGCGATCAAGTACAGAAACTTGCGGGCCAATCTTCAGGTGCCTTCATTGCGTTCGGACTGGCGTTCCAGCGCCACCTTGAGCATCGCCACCAGCGGATCGGCCAGCATCAGGCCGAGCAGGCCAAACAACGCGCCCATGATCAGCTGCGCCCCCAGCACCAGCGCCGGGGCCAGATCGGCGGTCTTCTTGGCGACCATCGGCACGATGATATTGCCATCGACCACTTGCACCACGACGTAGACGATGATGCAGTAGATCCCCATATCGACCCCGCCGGAAAACCCGACGAGGATCATCAGAATGCCCGATATCGGCGCACCGATATTGGGCAGGAAAGCCAGCAGCCCGGTCAGCAGCCCCAGCAGGCCGGCCATGGGGACACCATAAATTGCCAGCAGAGCCCAGGTTGCAAGGCCCTCGACGCCCATCCCCAGCAGGCGCCCGGCCAGCAAGCGGCGCAGGGTCTTGCCCATGATCGTTGCGGTGCCTTCAAAGTGAGAGCGCTCACTGCGCGGCAACAGCCATTCGAACCCGCGCCTGTAGAGCTGCGGCTCGGCGGCGAAGTAGATCGCCATGACGGCAATCAGAAACGCCGTGGTGAATCCGCCGATCACTCCGCCGACCGCGCTGGTCAGCTGGCTGACCCCGCCGACCGCCTTGTCGATCAGACTTTCGACCGATTGCATATCGAATTGGACGCCCTGACCTTTCAGCCATTCGAGCAGCCTGAAGGCCTGGGCCTGCACGGTGCCCGGCAACAGCGCCGCTTCGGCGGCGATCTGGGTTCCGGCGAACATCGCCACCCAGACCACAAAGGCCAGTGCCAACAGCAGCACCAGGGTGACCCGCCAGGCCCGTGCGATCGGCAGCACCCGGCCGAGCAACCGCGCGCCGCCATCGATCATCGCGGCAAATACCATCCCGCCAAAGATCACCAGCAGCGGCTGGGCCAGATAGACCGTCAGCGCCAGCAGCGCCGCCATCCCGATCCAGACTGCCGCTTTCTTGGCTTCGCTGCGCAGCAAGGGATCGGAAATATCGGTCGGTCCGGCATGGGTCGCTGGCTGCTGAGCAG
>VFKS01000299.1 GCA_009885425.1 Novosphingobium sp. | reverse complement strand
TCAGACTTACTGGCCCGGCCGGTAGGTGCAAAACCACACCGGTCGCGTTCACCACAGCCGATGCATTGCGAACGTGCGCTCGTGTCTTAATGACGCTGCTGAACTGAGTTCCTGCACCTGACACATCATCGGTATCTGTCTGGCGGCGGTCTTCGCCATAGGCGCCGTAAACGGCCAGCAACCAACCACCAAGGTCTCCGTTCAATTGCAGATCGAGATTGCCGCTGTTCAGCTTGCTGCTCTGGTTCAGCCGGTTGCCGCTGCTGTCACGCCCAAGAAATGCCAGCCTGTTGCCGCTGAACAGCCGCCCCGTCAGAAAGCCATTGAGGTTTGGGCCGAGTTGATCTGCAATCGTGCCGCGGAGTTCGAAATCGGCGGTTTTCGGCCGCAACGAACGAAAACCCCCGACGTCCGCCGGCGCGTCCGGTGCCTGCAAAAGATTGCGCTCGCTTTCCAGCAGCGCGCTTTCCCGCCGCCAGCGCAGCGAAAGGTTCATGCGTCTGGGGCGGGTGATCGCGGTTACGCCTATTTCAGCTGTCTGAGCAGAGAACCCGCCGTCGGTTGCGGCGGAGATCAACGCCCGGCCAACGAAGCTGCGCAATTGGGGTTTAAGAGTGATCTTGACGACCCGCTGGCTTGGCGATCCGCCAAATTGCGCTGCGGCTCCTCGGGGTAGAACAACGATCTGCTCAACGGCTTCGGTCGGATATGCGCCGATATCCCCCAACCCAGAAACGCGTTGACCATCGATAAGGTAAACCGGATCCTCGCGCCCTTGGCCGCGATCTCTTGCGATTTCGTCCAGCAATTCGCCAACGCTGCCCAGTCCGTAAGTGGAAATCTCATCGCCCGATATCACCCGGTCCGCTGGCGTCTCGCCAGCGCCGCGTTGACCCGTTACGACGATTTCAGAGCCGGAGCTTGCTGGTTGCTGGGCTTGCGCCGGGGCTGCTGCCGCGCACAGCAACAAAGCGCAGTGAGAGCCGATTGCACCCGCTGATCGTTGACGCGCTATCATGGAGCCAACCTTTTCCTGGGGTGAACCGCGCCCCTCAACGCGGGAAAGTGCTGCACGCGAAAATCAGGGACTGCCAGCCTTGGCAGCCCCTGAAGTTTTCGTTGGTCAGACTATCTGCCCAGCTGTCCGCGAACCGCGCCGCGCGGGAATTCCGCATTGTGGACGTTCACGTAATAGTCGCTCGGGTTCTTGATGAATTCCTTTGCGAAATCACGGGTCACAGTGACGCAGCCTTGGCTGGTTCCGCCGGTCGGAGCAGACAGGGCGATGACCACGGGCCCCGCCACGCCGGCTGCTGCCTCGTGAATGTGCGCGGCGCGCGCTGGGGCGATCCCCGTCACGGTAACCGAATAGCAAAGCTGTTCGCGGCCGGGATTGACCAGAACTGTTGCGGTTCCCATGCCGTCAGCATCGCCGGGGCCGGGTGCTTCGCTCGCGCCGTCCAGAGTGGCCGTGAAACGTGCGCCTGCTTCTTCGGTCGCCATGGCGGCCGTCGTACCGAACAATGCCGTTGCTGCGATCGCGCTAAAAATTACTACTGATTTCATTGTAGTCTCTCCTTCAAGGTTTACGCTTCAAAAACCAAGAACGCGCATTCAAGGAAAAGAGTTCCGCGCGCCGCGATTTTTCGATCCCCGATCGTGGTTGTCGCCGGACGTACGCCGCACGTCCGAAAGCTTCGGATGCACGGCTGTCGCGAGCTCAAACCAATCTGGTCTCGTTCATTTGTGCCGCATGGTTACCCAAAGGTTCATCGTTCCGAAGACTGTGGCGAAATATTTTTTTGGGCCCGCAGCAGCGCCGACGCACGGCGCCCGCCAAATGGTCGAACTAGCGGTCGGTTCACCGGCTTGAGCGGCAAAAGCACCAAAGTGCCGGTTGATTTTTCGCCCACTATTTGAACCTTTTTGCTCTAAGCAGGGACCTAGTGGTCCGGGCCAAAGAGGAATGAACAAATGGGGCAAGCTAACGCGGCCCAGAGGGGGTCGCCCAACGCGTTAGAACGAGAGGCTTTTTTGGTCTCGCGGATTCTCGCCCGCGATCAGAGAGCCTTTCAGGAATTGTACGAAAACTATCGTCCGCGGCTGTCGCATTTCGTGATGCGATTGGTGAAACGTCCTCCGCTGGTGGAGGAAGTGGTGAACGACACGATGATGGTCGTGTGGGACGGTCTTGGCCGGTTCAAAGGCGAAAGCCGACTGTCGACCTGGGTTTTTGCAATCGCGTACCGCAAGGGCATGAAAGCACTGACCCGCTCAGATGATCCGCTGGAGGGGGATGCGCATGACGAAGTGGCGAGCAGCGAACCAGGGCCTGAGCACAATGCCGCTGCCGGTCAGCGGCAAGCTGCCCTGCGCCGGGCGATGGACCAGATGTCAGACGATCACCGTACCGTGATGGATCTGACCTATTTTCACGAGATGGGATACCGCGAGATTGCCGCGATCATGGATTGCCCAATCGATACAGTAAAGACGCGCATGTTTCATGCCCGTCGCCATCTCAAAAAGTTGCTTTCGGGCGACAGCTCAGATTGGTTATAAACATGGACGATGCTGTGAAGATGAACGAGCATGAAGCTATCGAAATGCTACTCCCTTGGTACGTCACCGACCAATTGGACGCGGCTGAGGTAGCGCAAGTCGATGCGCATTTGACGCAGTGCGCAGAATGCCGGGATTTGCTCGAACACGAAACGCTCCTGAAAGCCGAGATTGCGTCAATGCCGATCGCTGTCCCACAGTTTTTGGCGCCACCGACCATGCCCAGTTATCGGGCCTCGGCCGCCTCGCGCGGGTGGCAATTCACGCGGCAGACTGCATCGCAGTGGACGGCCAAGCCACTGCGCGTTGCCGCTTTTGCAGCTGCTCAAGCGGCCATGCTGGTTATCGTTTTCCAAATTTCTCAGCCCACCTCAAACACTGCTGATGAATATCGAACACTGAGTTCGGGTAGCAAAGAAATCAAAGCGAACGCTATCATCATGTTCCACGCCGACACGCGCGAGTCTGATTTTCGTGCGCTATTGATAGGCGCAAATGCAACGATTGTTGGGGGACCGACCGAGAGCAATGTCTATTATCTGCGGATCGATCCCGCCACGCGCGATAGTGCGCTGAAAAGCTTTCGTGCAAGATCGCAAGTCCAACTCGCTCAACCAATAGACGGAGAGTGATTGTGGTGAAGCAGTTTCTGGTCTTGGTGCTGGCTGCGTTGTCGACGCTGTCGCATGCGCAGCCGGCATACCAGGCAGAGCCTGCGTCACACACTGTTGCCGAGGCAGACAGCCGGAGAATATTGGTATTGCTGCGGCAAGGACCAGCCCATTATCGCGGCGGCGACTCGTACGAAGCAGGTTACGGTGACGCCCGTAGCAAAGCCTCTCGCGAGGTGATCGGAAAGCGGCTCGCCAAAGAAAACGGAGTCAAATTTGTCGGTTTGTGGCCGATGCCCGAAATCGGTCTCGACTGTCTGATTTTGGAAGCGCGCGAAGGTCAGGACGTTCAGGCAGTGATTGCCAAAATCGAGAAAGACAAGGCGGTCGAGTGGGCCGAGCCGGTCGCAACATATCAGTCACTCGGTGCCATCAGCTACAACGATCCGCTGTTTTCCGCCGAGCCTGCTGCGACGCAATGGTACCTGGCCGAGCTGCACCAGAGCGCCACAGGAAAGGGCGTGACCATTGCGATTATCGACAGCGGCATTGACGCAAACCACCCCGATCTGGCTGGCCAAGTGCAATTGAACCGTAATTTCGTGGAAGGCCGCCTGTTCAGCGTAGAGGCGCATGGGACCGGCGTTGCAGGCGTCATTGCGGCAAAGGCGAACAACCAGCTGGGGATGGTGGGTGTCGCCCCTAGGGCGCGGCTGCTCGGGTTAAGGGCATGCTGGCAAACCGGGGGCCGAACGCAGTGCGACAGCCTCAGTCTGGCGAAGGCGCTGCACTTTGCGATCAAAAAGGACGTCGATGTGATCAACCTAAGCCTGACCGGACCGCCGGGCAAATTGTTGGCGCAGTTGATTGCCAAGGCGATTGAAAATGGCACTGTCGTCGTTGCCGCGGTTGATCCTGCAAGGCTGGGAGGGGGCTTCCCGGCCTCGTCCAGAGGCGTCGTAGCGGTGACAGATAATC
>VFKS01000024.1 GCA_009885425.1 Novosphingobium sp. | reverse complement strand
TCGAGCGGTTCAACGCCGCCCACGCTGCGGAAATTGCAGCGGGCACGGTGGCTGAACTGACACCCAGCTCGGCCGAATTCATCGAAAAGGCGAGCGGGATCAAGGCTCGTTATGTCATGAGCAAGGCCTCGCTGCTTGATCCTGACATCATGTTCCCGCGTTGGGCCGAGCGGCCCGATGACGAGATTTCGGTGCTGGGCGAAATGGGCGTGAAGGCGGCGCAGGACGCGCTGAACCGCGCCGGGCGCGATGCCAAGGATGTCGATGCTGTACTTTGCGCCGCGTCGAACATGCAGCGGCCCTATCCAGCGATGGCGGTTGAAATTCAGAACGCGTTGGGGATCGACGGGTTCGCGTTCGATATGAATGTCGCCTGCTCGTCCGCCACATTTGGGATACAGACCGCGGCCGATTTCATCCGCGCCGGCAATGCCCGATCGGTGCTGGTGGTCAGCCCGGAAATCTGCACCGGCCACAACAATATGCGCAACCGCGATAGCCATTTCATCTTTGGCGACGTGGCGACGGCGGTGCTGGTCGAGGCGCAGGATATGGCCCCGGCGCAGCATTGGGACATCGTCGGTACCCGCCTGAAAACGGTGTTCTCCAACAACATTCGTAATAATTTCGGCTTCCTCAACAATGCTACCCCCGAAACCGTCGGAGCGCCGGACAAGCTGTTTGTCCAGGAGGGCCGCAAGGTGTTCAAGGAAGTGGTGCCTATGGTCGCCGCGATGATCGTCGAAGAGGCCGCGCGGCTGGGGATTGAACCGGCGGCGCTGCGGCGGCTGTGGCTGCATCAGGCCAACCAGGGGATGAACCGCCTGATTGCCCAGCGGGTGCTGGGGCATGAAGCCAGCGAGGATGAGAGCCCGACCGTGCTCGATACCTATGGCAACACCTCCAGCGCCGGATCGATTATCGCATTTCACCTTAACAACGCAGACCTTGCCGCCGGAGATACCGGCGTGATCTGCTCTTTCGGGGCCGGCTATTCTGCGGGCACCGTGTTTATTCGGAAGGCTGCCTGATGCCCGGAGATATTCTCGACAATCGCGGACGCGGCGAAGCGGCGTGGGGCTGGCCCAGCGTCCATCCCGAAGGCCGGGTGTTCGCCCTGGTTGCAGCAGCGGCCAGCGCCGGCTTCGCTTTCTTCGCTTGGGAAACGGTGGCCTGGCCACTCGCCGCGCTGGTGCTGGGCATTCTGGCGTTCTTTCGCGATCCCAAGCGGGTCACGCCGCAGGGTGACAACCTGATTGTGGCGCCCGCCGACGGTCTGATCACCTTGATCAAGCAGATGGAGCCGCCGCGCGAACTGGTGCAGGACGATGGCACCGGTGCGCCGGGGCTGGGGGCGGGGCCGGTCACCCGGATCTCGATCTTCATGTCGGTGTTCGATGTCCATATCAATCGCGCCCCGATTGGCGGCACGGTCCGCCGGGTGGTCTATATCCCGGGCCGGTTCATGAATGCCGACCTCGACAAGGCGAGCGAAGAGAACGAGCGCCAGCACATCCTGATCGAGCGCGGCGATGGTCTGTCGATCGGTTTTACCCAAATCGCCGGGCTGATCGCGCGGCGGATCGTACCGTTCGTCAAGTCGGGCGATATGCTCGCCGCTGGGCAGCGGGTCGGGCTGATCCGGTTCGGCAGCCGGGTCGATGTCTACTTGCCTGCAGGGACCGAACCCAAGGTGCTGATCGGCCAAAAGACAATTGCCGGTGAAACGGTGCTCGCCGAAGTCGGTAGTGCACTGCTCATCGAGGGTGCCCGCCAATGAGCGATGTTGCCCCCCGCACCGGAGGGCTGACCTTGCGGGCGATGGTGCCCAATGCGATTACCGCCGCTGCGCTGTGTGCCGGGCTGACCGGCATCCGCTTTGCGATCACCGGGGATTTTGACAAGGC
>VFKS01000432.1 GCA_009885425.1 Novosphingobium sp. | reverse complement strand
CGGTGACCAATGCGATCTCCAGCGTGATTATCGTCGGCGCGCTGATTGCGGCGGCGGCGGCTGGGTCTGCGTCCTCGAAGTGGCTCGGGCTGCTGGCAGTGGTGCTGGCCAGCGTCAACATCTTCGGCGGCTTCGCGGTGACGGCGCGGATGCTGGCGATGTACAAGAAGAAGGACAAGAAGTGATGAGCTTCACGCTCCTTTCTGCGGCCGCTGCGGCTGGGCATAGCGCTCCGCCTGCCTGGGTCATGCTCGCTTACCTGCTTGCCGGGGTGTGCTTCATTTTCGCTCTGCGCGGGCTGTCTTCGCCGTCCACGTCGCAGCGCGGCAACCGGATGGGCATGCTGGGGATGGCGATCGCTGTCGGCACCACATTGCTGCTGGGTGCGCCAGTGCCGCAAGGCGGATTTCTGCCGCAGCCGACCCCGGACGATCTGGTAATTCTGGCGCAAATCCTCGGCGCGATCGGGATCGGTGCAGTGATCGGACTGGTGACCGCGAAACGTATCGCGATGACCGATATGCCGCAGCTGGTGGCGGCGTTCCACTCCCTCGTCGGCCTTGCTGCCGTGCTGGTCGGCTGGGCGGCTTACCTCAATCCCGAAGCCTTTGGCATTCTGGGCGAAGACGGTCTGATCAATCCGGTCAGCCGAGTTGAAGCGGGCCTTGGCATCGCCATCGGCGCGATCACCTTCTCCGGCTCGGTCATCGCTTTCCTGAAACTCGCCGGCAAGATGAGCGGCGCACCGATCATGTTGCCGGGGCGGCACGTGATCAACCTCGGCACGCTGGCCGCGATCATCGGCCTGACCGGCTATTTCACCATGGACCAGAGCCTGTGGGTGATCGCCGCGATCACTGCGCTGTCGTTCCTGATCGGGTTCCTGCTGATCATCCCGATTGGCGGGGCGGATATGCCGGTGGTGGTCTCGATGCTCAATTCGTACTCGGGCTGGGCGGCCGCGGCGATGGGCTTTACGCTGCACAATACCGCGATGATCATCACCGGAGCGCTGGTCGGCAGCTCGGGCGCGATCCTGTCCTACATCATGTGCAAGGCGATGAATCGCAGCTTCCTGTCGGTGATCGCGGGCGGCTTTGGCGTCGATGCGAGCGCGGCCGGCGGCGAGGCTAAGGAACAGCGCCCGTGGAAACGCGGCAGCGCCGAGGATGCCGCGTTCCTACTGAAAGAGGCCGAAAACGTCATCATCATCCCCGGTTACGGGATGGCCGTGGCGCAGGCCCAGCACGCGCTGCGCGAAATGGGCGATGTCCTCAAGCGTGAAGGCGTCAACGTCAAATACGCGATCCATCCGGTCGCCGGGCGGATGCCGGGGCACATGAACGTGCTGCTGGCCGAAGCCAACGTGCCCTATGACGAAGTGTTCGAGCTGGAAGATATCAATTCCGAATTCGGCCAATGCGACGTCGCCTTCATCATCGGCGCGAACGACGTGGTCAATCCGGCGGCCAAGACCGACAAGTCATCGCCGATTTACGGAATGCCGGTGTTCGATGTCGAAAAGGCCAAGACCATCATGTTCATCAAACGCAGCATGGGCGGGGTCGGCTATGCCGGGGTCGATAACGATGTGTTCTATATGGACCAGACCATGATGCTGCTGGCCGATGCCAAGAAGATGGTCGATGATATCGTGAAAGCCTTGGCTCATTGATCGTTCAGCTGACGCCTTGCAAAGCCCGAGCATGATAAAGCCAATCGTTCTGCTCGTGCCGCTGGCATTTCTCGCCGCCTGCGCGCCCAGCAAACTGGCCTATGGGTCGGTGAAGAGCGCGATGATCGAAGCTGGCCTGAGCGAGCCGAACGCCGCCTGCATGGCGACGCGGATGACCGATCGGTTGTCGCTGGTCCAGCTCAACAAACTAAAGCGGCTGAAGGGCGAAAAGCGCAGTCTGTCCGACTATGTCGGTGCGGTGCGGCGCGTTGGGGATGCCGAGGCGCTGTCGGTTACCGCTAGCAGCGCAGCGCTGTGCGCGACTGGGCTGGCGGGCGAGAGAAAGTAGCGCGTCCTCCCCAATCAATCTGGGGCCGACGGACGTTGACATCCGAGGCTGTCCGTCCAAAACTCTCCCTATGAGGTTGCCCGCACTATTCATCGCTGCGGCCACGGCGTTTGCCCTGGCTGCTCCTGCTCACGCCAAGACGATTGACGTCGCCGCGGGGGATGGCGCGCAGACCCGGTTGCAGGAGGCGCTGATTGTCGCGGAACCGGGTGATGTGGTTGAGCTTGGCGCCGGGCGATTTGTGCTGACCGACGGGCTTAGTCTCGACGTCAAAGGCGTGACCGTGCGCGGCAAGGGCATGGACGCGACGGTGCTCGATTTCAGCGGCCAGAAGGGCGCGGGTGAGGGCCTGCTGGTGACTGCGGACGAAGTGACCCTGCGCGATTTCGCTGTTGAGAACACCAAGGGCGACGGGATCAAATCGAAGGGGGCCGACAACATCGTCTACTACCGGGTCCGCGTGACCTGGACCGGCGGACCGCTGACCACCAACGGTGCCTATGGAATCTACCCGGTTTCCAGCACCGGCGTGCTAGTCGATGGCTGCAAGGTGTCGGGCGCATCGGACGCCGGGATTTACGTGGGTCAGTCCAAGGCGATCACTGTCCGCTACAACTTCGTCGAGCAATCGGTCGCCGGGATCGAGATCGAGAACAGCCGCGATGCGCTGGTCACCGGCAATCTGGTGACGCGCAACACCGGCGGGATCCTGATTTTTGATCTGCCCAACTTGCCGGTGATGGGCGGAGGCAATACGATCATCGAAGACAATCTGGTGGTGGGCAATGACACGCCAAACTTCGCGCCAAAGGGCAATATCGTTGCCGGGGTGCCGCGCGGAACCGGGGTGATGGTGATGGCCAATGATGGCGTGCTGGTGCGCGGCAACACCATTTCCGATAACCCGACTGCGCAAGTGCTGGTTGTCGCCTATCCCCAGCCGTTCACCGACAAGACTTACAACCCGCTGCCGCGCAATGTGATCCTGTCTGGCAACCGGTTCTCGGGCGGTGGTAACGATCCGCAGCTGCCCGGCGGAGCGATGCTGAAGGCGGCGTTCGGCGGGCGGTTGCCCGATGTAATCTGGGACGGCGCCGGGAAACCGCCGATTGCCAACGATCCGCTGCCGATCCTGTCGCTCGGTGTTCCGGGGCCGGGGGTAGGCATGGCGGAGGCGAAGCCCGCGCTGCTCAACCTGATCCCGCCGCCGTCGATCACGATCCCGGTCGGGGTCGGCGCGCCCGCCGCGTTGGATGCCCGCGCCCGGCCATGAGGTTGCTTG
>VFKS01000426.1 GCA_009885425.1 Novosphingobium sp. | reverse complement strand
GCGGTTACGTGTCCAGACCACGAACTGGAAGGCCGGGTAATAGCGTTCGATCGCCTCGATCACGATCGACTTGTCGATCATCTTCTCGGTCGCGACCGAGGTAGCGATTGCGAGCAGTTCAGCGCGGTTGGCGGAAATCGGACTGGCCATCTTCAGTCTTCCTGTTCTGAGTTTTTATTGGTCGGATCACTGGAGCCGGAAACCGGTTCCCACTTTTCGGCGTGATCCTCGACAATTTCGTCCGCACCGCTGGTATCTAGCGGGCGGGTTGCTGCGATCAACCGGTCGGTCAGGACCAGCTTGGCGGAATAAATATCAGACAGCGGAAACGTAACCGCGCCGGATTTCTTGTCGGTGACTGTCACGCTGTCGCCATCAAGGCCGACCAGATCGCCGGTCAGTGTCTTGCGGTTGCCCTCCACCGGATTGACCAGTTGGACCCGCACTTCATGCCCGGCCCAGTTGGTGAAGTCCTGCGGGCGGGTCAGCGGACGGTCGATCCCCGGCGAGCTAACTTCGAGCCGGTAAGTGCCCTCGACCAGATCTTCGCCAGCCGCTTCGAGCACATCGACCGCGTCCGAAACCCGGCGTGACAGCGCGGCGCAATCCTCGATCACCAGCTGGCCAGTATCGGGGCGTTCAGCCATGATCTGGAGCGTCTGCTCCTCATCGCCAATCTCACCACCCTTGAACAGGCGCACGCGCACGAGATCGAACCCGAGCGCTTTCGCCTCAGGCTCCACAACCTCGATAATCCGTGCGATATCCGTCATGAATGCTCCGTTATCCGGCCTGTGTTGCAATGCAGTTTGCAGCCGGCCCCTTTCGGCGCCAGCCCCTTCGTTGCTTCACAATGTCGGGATTGACGGCCAGATAGTCGCGGCGCGGCAGAAATGCAAGCGCCGTTTGCCGGCCCAATGCCCGTACAACCAGCCGCCATTGCATTTCCCGCAATTGCGGCCTATATAGGTTGCGCTAACGTCGCCTGCGACGGAACTTTTCGGCCTACGCCCCTTCGTTCCTTATCTTGCTTCTACGCTCCCTCGGCCCATCGCCGGGGGGTCTCTTGTAGTTTCGTGAAAGGAACTAATTATGCCAGTAGGCACCGTAAAATTTTTCAATGCCGCCAAGGGTTATGGCTTTATCGCTCCTGACGAAGGTAGCGGCGACGCGTTCGTTCACATCAGCGCCGTTGAACGCGCCGGAATGAGCACGCTCGATAAGGACCAGCGCGTTCAGTACGAGCTGGAAACCGACAATCGCGGCAAGACCTCGGCCGTCAACCTTTCGGCTGCCTAAGATCATGGCCAAAGAGGAACTACTTACCCTCGAAGGCCAGATCGACGAGATTTTTCCCGACGGACGCTTTGGCGTCATGCTCGAGAATGATCACCGGATCATCGCTTACACCGCCGGGAAGATGCGTAAATTTCGCATCCGCTCGGTGGTGGGCGACCGGGTCCGCGTGGAAATGACCCCCTATGACCTGTCAAAAGGCCGTATCGTGTTTCGCGAGCGTGGCCCGGGTGGCGGTCCTCCGGGGCCCCACAGCGGCAAGCGGCGGCACTAGCGCCCTCGCAATAAATACCAGACCAAGCGGCGTGACAAGCGCCCAGAAACGATAAGACAAATGACTATCTTGATACCGGCGATCCGCTGCGGCCTTGGCCGTGCCCGGATTGCCAGGGACCGTGCCCGCAATGGCACTGCCCCGCGCGGCCCACGAACTTCTGCCACGCTAACCCGTGCCGAGTTCCGCCAAGCCGTAATTGAAGTGCTGGGCTGACCGAAAAAGGAGCGGGCGCTGCTGTGATGTCAGAGAAGTTCTACATCGATCAGGCAGAAAGCTGTGCCCGCGCAGCTGCCGCTGCCCCGCTCGCCAATCAGCGCGAGACACTTTTGCGTTCGCGCGCAGTCTGGCTTGGCTTGGCTGCGCGTGAACAAACCATTCAGGCCGGCCGGGCCGAACGCGATCGCACCCGTAGCGAGATTGAGGAACCAGACCATGTCCGATGAAACCACCAAGCCGTTCCTGATCAAACGCCACGAAGACGGCACTTTCAGCCTGACCGTGCGCGATGTGCGCTATAACTCGCAAGGCTATCCGATCGTCACCGGAGTCCAGCAGGACACTGTGTTTGCGACCTCGGCAGCGGCGAAAAGCTTTGCCCGCAACAATTTTGACGCCAAGGCCGGGCAATACGCCACCAAGTGAGCGGGCGCCGAAGCCCTACTGCTTCGGCATCACCTGCTTGAATACCACTTTACCGCGGTCGATCTCCCACAGCTCGTTACCGGGCTCGATGATCACAAACAGTTTTATCGGCACGTTGTAGCTGACGAAAACGTGGACCTCAGTCGGCTGGGGATCGAGCGAGTGCGATACGCCGTAGCCCACTGCGGTCTTGCCCGGCGTGGCAGTGACAACATCGATGCAGCCCTTGGTAAAAGCCCGGTGCGCAATCAGCTTGCCGTTCGCATCGAAATCAAACCGCGAATGTCCGCCCGCCGGAAACCGGCCAGCCTGGGTTGCGCCGCTCATCACATAGACTGGATAGGTGCCATCCGCGCGCGGCGGCAGGGCCACCGTGTTGGGTCTGCCTTTGCCACAGGTGAATGCCTTGTGCTCGCCCGCCGCTGCAATCCCTTTGCCGCGCATTT
>VFKS01000554.1 GCA_009885425.1 Novosphingobium sp. | reverse complement strand
GGCACAAGGAGCGAGACAATGGCCGAAGCGATCTATCCGGTACCGGCTGAGTGGGCCGAAAACGCGCTGGTCGATAGCGCCCGCTACGCCGAAATGTACGCCCGCTCGATCGCCGATCCTGATGCCTTCTGGCGCACCGAAGCCCAGCGGCTCGATTGGATCAAGCCATTCTCTAGGGTCAAGCAGACCAGCTTCAATGAAGCCGACTTTGGGATTGAGTGGTTTGCCGACGGCACACTCAACCTCGCCGCCAATGCGCTGGACCGGCACCTGACCCAACACGGGGACCGCACCGCGATCATCTGGGAACCCGATAGCCCCGATGCGCCCGCCCGCCACATCACGTACCGGCAGCTTCACGCCGACACCTGCCGCTTTGCCAACTTGCTCAAAGCCAGCGGGGTCAAAAAAGGCGATCGGGTGACGATCTATCTGCCGATGGTCCCCGAAGCAGCAGTGGCGATGCTGGCCTGCGCGCGGATCGGCGCGATCCATTCGGTGGTGTTTGGTGGATTCAGCCCGGATTCGCTCGCCAGCCGGATCGAGGATTGTGACAGCACCGTGGTGCTGACCGCCGACGAAGGTCTGCGCGGCGGCAAGGCGGTTCCGCTGAAGGCCAATGTCGATGCTGCGCTGACCAAGGTATCCTCGGTCAAAACGGTGATTGTCCTCAAGCATACAGGCGCCGATGTGCCGATGGTGCCGGGCCGCGATATCGATTGGTATTCTGGCGTCGCCGTCCAATCCGCCGACTGTCCGCCCGCCGAAATGAACGCCGAGGACCCGCTGTTCATCCTCTACACCTCGGGATCGACCGGCCAGCCCAAGGGCGTGCTCCACACCACCGGTGGCTATGGCGTCTGGGCCGCTATGACCCACGAATATGTGTTCGATTACCGGCCCCATCCTGACGGAACCAGCCAGATCTACTGGTGCACCGCCGATGTCGGCTGGGTCACCGGGCACAGCTACATCGTCTACGGCCCGCTGATCAACGGCGCGACAACGCTGATGTTCGAAGGGGTGCCGAACTATCCCGATCCCAGCCGGTTCTGGCAGGTGATCGACAAGCATCAGGTCGAGATTTTCTACACCGCCCCCACCGCGCTCCGCGCACTGATGCGCGAAGGCGATGACTTCGTGAAGCGGACCAGCCGCGCATCGCTGCGCCTGCTGGGCTCGGTCGGCGAGCCGATCAACCCGGAGGCGTGGGAATGGTATCACCGCGTGGTCGGTGATGGGCGCTGCCCGATTGTCGATACCTGGTGGCAGACCGAAACCGGCGGGGTGATGATCAGCCCGCTGCCCGGCGCGACCGCGCTCAAGCCGGGCTCGGCCAGCCTGCCGTTTTTCGGGGTCCAGCCGATGCTGCTGACCACCGAAGGCGCGGTGATTGAGGGACCGGGCGACGGCTGCCTGGTCATCAAGGATAGCTGGCCGGGGCAGATGCGAACCGTCTGGGGCGATCATGATCGGTTCTTCCAGACCTATTTCAGCACCTTCAAGGGCACTTACTTCACCGGCGATGGCTGCCGCCGGGATGACGACGGCTATTATTGGATTACCGGGCGGATTGACGATGTGATCAACGTCTCTGGCCACCGGATGGGCACGGCCGAGATCGAGAGCGCGTTGGTCGCCCATCCCAAAGTAGCCGAGGCCGCAGTGGT
>VFKS01000454.1 GCA_009885425.1 Novosphingobium sp. | reverse complement strand
TGACCGAAACGCTGGCCGAACTGGACTTTGCCGATCCCGCCGCTTTGGCTGCCCGGATCGAAAGCTGGCGATCGGGCAAGCTGCGCGCGCTGCGCAGCGAGGCGGCGCGCGAAGCCTTTGACGCGATGCTGTTGCCGCTGCTGACCGCCTTTGCGCAAGGGCCCGAGCCGGAACGGGCGCTGCTGCGCTGGGAGCAATTGCTCGCTGGGCTGCCCAGCGCGGTCAATCTGTTCCGCTTGCTGGAGGCGCGGCCTGCCTTGGCGCAGTTGCTCGCCCGGATCCTCGGCCTCGCCCCGCCGCTCGCCGATGCGCTGGCGCGGCGGGCCGATCTGCTCGATCCGCTGATCGATGCCACCGCCTTCGATCTGCCGGGCAGTGTCGCTGATCTGATTGCCCAGCTTTCGCGCGGAGAGGCGGGTGACGATTACGAGCGGTTGCTCGACCGGGTCCGGCGGCGGGTTGGCGAATTGCGCTTTAAGCTGGGGGTCCAGTTGATCGAAGCGAGCCGCGATCCGGCCCAGATCGCGCAGGGGCTGTCGCGGGTCGCTGAAGCGGCGTTGGCTGTGCTGGCTGGGGCCGCGACGGCCGAGTTTGAACGCGTGCATGGCCGCATCCCCGGCGGCGAATTGGTAATCATGGGCTATGGCCGGCTTGGCGGCGGCGCGCTGACCCATGCCTCAGACCTCGATCTGGTGTTCCTGTTCACCGGCGCGCATTCGGCCGAGAGCGACGGCGCGCGGCCTCTGGGTGCAACGCTCTATTTCAACCGGCTGGCCCAGCGGGTCATCGCCGCGCTGTCGGTGCCCACGGCAGAGGGCGCGCTCTATGAAGTCGATACCCGCCTGCGGCCATCGGGGGCGCAGGGGCCGATTGCGGTCAGTCTGGAGGCGTTCGAGCGCTATCAGCGCGAAAATGCGTGGACCTGGGAGCATATGGCGCTGGCCCGGGCCCGGGTGCTGCACGGGCCTGATGCCGGGCGGACCGCGCTGCGAGAGATTGTCCGCGGCGTCCTTGAACTGGACCGCGACCCAGTCAAACTGCGCGCCGAGGTGCTGGAAATGCGCACCACCATGGCGGAGCACAAACCGGCCAAGGGTCCGCTCGATGTCAAACTGGCACGCGGCGGACTGGTCGATATCGAGTTCCTGATCCACTTTCTGCAACTGCGCGATCATCAGGCGCTTGAGCCATCGATATCCCACGCGCTGGCCAAGCTGGCCGCCGATGGAGCGATCGACCCGGCGCTGGTCGGTGCCCATGCCCAGCTGGCCCGGTTCCTGATTGCCGCGCGGCTGCTGGCACCCGATGCGCAGGAGCCCCCGCCCGCCGCGCGGCTGGTGCTGGCCCGGATCGGCCAATGCGGTACATGGGATGAACTGTTGGCAAGTCTGGCCGAATCGCGCCGGATCGTGGCAAAGGCTTGGGCTGCCATTTTCGGCGAAGACCTGGAGATCACCTGATGAGCAAAACCCCTTCGCCCGGCGACCTGCTGCCCGATCTGGCCCTGACCAGTCCTGATGGCAGTGCGCTTTCTTTGTCAGCTTTCAAGGGTCAGAAGCTGGTGCTGTTCTTTTATCCCAAGGACGATACCCCCGGCTGCACGACCGAAAACATCGATTTTTCTGCCTTGAAGGACGACTTTGCCAAGGCCGGCACCGTGCTGCTTGGGATCAGCAAGGACCCGCCCAAAAAACACCTGAAATTTATCGAAAAGCACAGTCTCACTGCGCCACTAGCTTCGGACGCTGAAGAAGGCGGGCTGTCCGATGCGTTGGGCTTCTGGACTGAAAAGTCGATGTATGGGCGCAGCTACATGGGCATGGTCCGCTCGACCGTGTTGGTGGCTGTCGACGGCCGGATCGCGCAGGTATGGAGCCCGGTCAAAGTCAAAGGTCATGCCGCCGAGGTGCTGGAAGCCGCGCGGGCGCTGTGACCACCGTTGCGGCCGCGATCCGCGCCGCGCTGCTGACCAGCAATCCGCGCGCCAAGGCGATGCAGACCCGCGCTCTGGTGCGGGCCTGGCGCAAGGGCGCGCTGGCTTTCGCTTTCGATGTGGCCATGCCGGACGCGCCGGGCCGGCCAGCTCGGCCCGAGCTGATCGCGCCGGGGCAGATGCCCAAGCGCGGCAAAGGCGGTTCAGTGCTCAAGCGCCAGGCGCTGTGGCATTCGCTCGCCCACATCGAATTCGTCGCGATCGATTTGGCGCTCGATATGGCCGGACGGTTTGGCGCCGAGATGGGTGAGCCGTTCGTCTCGGACTTTCTGACCGTCGCGGCCGAGGAGGCGATGCACTTCGCCCTGATCGAGCGTCATTTGGCCACACTGGGCAGTTACTACGGCGCGCTGCCCGCTCACAGCGGGCTGTGGGACGCGGCACGCGACACGGCACACGATGTCGCCTCGCGATTGGCGGTGGTGCCGATGGTGCTCGAAGCGCGCGGGCTCGACGTCACCCCGCGGATGCTCGAACAGGTTCGCGCGGGCGGCGATCTGCGCGGCGCAAAAATCCTGAGTCGCATACTTGACGACGAAATCACGCACGTTCGAATCGGATCAACGCATTTTATCGCGCTCGCTTCGGCGCGAGGGGATTCGCCCGAATCTCTTTGGAAAAGCTTGGTTGCGAGCCACTTTCGCGGCACCGTTAAGCCGCCGTTCAACGACTCGGCGCGTCTTCAAGCCGGTTTACCGCGCTCTTTCTATGCCGGGGTTGTGTAAGTAACCACGTCCCGTCTACCCCCCCAATCGAGATGGCGGGGGGTCACCACCACTCAACACATGAATGCCGGATTGGTTCCCGATCCGGCAACAAGGGTTCGCAAATTCCGGTAAACGGGATGAAGAATAAGGTAGTTTGAGTGGTCGCTGTTTCGTTTTTCGCCAAGCTTAAGGGCATCGCCGGCATTTTCGCCGCTGCGAGCCTGACCTTGGCCAATCCCGCTCTCGCCAACAGCTCGGCCAGTGCCGATGTCGCAGCCCCGCTGCGCGCTGCTCAGGCTGCCAAGGCACCGCAGGGCGGTGATGATGAATTCCGCCGCCTGTTCAATGGCTGGAAGCAGATGGATAGCGG
>VFKS01000506.1 GCA_009885425.1 Novosphingobium sp. | reverse complement strand
GCGCCGATATCGGCCACGGTGCTGCCTGCGCCGATCTGGGCCAGGCCCATCACGACCTTGGCTTCACCCAAATTGTCGCGCTGATCTTCGTTGGAAAACTCGTTGCTGGTGACGGTTGAGACCGGCCGGTAAGGCTTGGGGAACTGCTCCGCACCTTCGGATCTACCATTGTCACGGGACGGAGCCTGGCAGCCGATCAATGTTCCCAGCAGGACGAGCAAGGCGAACCCGCGAAGCGTCAATCGACATCCTCCACATCAACCTTTTCGCCGGTGACCTGTTGGGCCAGCGCGGCGGCCATAAACGGATCGAGTGCACCGTCCAGCACGTCCGAAGGGGTCGGGCTGGTCACTCCGGTGCGCAGGTCCTTCACCATCTGATAGGGCTGGAGCACATAGGAACGGATCTGGTGACCCCAACCGATCTCGGTCTTGGCCTGATATTCGCCCGATGCGGCCTCTTCGCGCTTGCGCATCTCGGCTTCGTAAAGCCGCGCTTTCAGCATCCCCATCGCGGTCGCGCGGTTCTTATGCTGGCTGCGATCGTTTTGGCTCGCCACGACAATGCCAGAGGGCATGTGGGTGATCCGCACCGCCGAATCAGTAGTGTTGACGTGCTGACCGCCCGCGCCCGATGCCCGGTAAGTGTCGATCTTCAGATCGCCTTCGTTGATGTCGATTTCGATATTGTCGTCAATGACCGGATAGACCCAGACCGAACTGAAACTGGTGTGGCGCCGGGCCGAACTGTCATAGGGCGAAATCCGGACCAGCCGGTGAACCCCGCTTTCAGTCCGGGCATAGCCATAGGCGTTCTCACCCTTGCACAGGATCGTGGCCGATTTGATGCCAGCCTGTTCGCCCGCCTGATATTCGATCGTCTCAACCTTGAAACCGCGCTTTTCGGCCCAGCGGGTATACATCCGAAACAGCATTTCAGCCCAGTCCTGGCTTTCGGTGCCGCCAGCGCCAGCGTGGATTTCGATGAAGGTATCATTGCTGTCCGCCTCGCCGCTCAGCAAGGCCTGGACCTTGTCGGCATCGGCCCGGTCCGCCAGCGCGGCCAGCGCGGTCAGACCTTCGTCGATGGTAGCCTCGTCGTTTTCCATTTCGCCCAATTCGACGAACTCGATCGCATCGGCCTTTTGCGCGGTGATGTCTTTCACCGTGCCCACGGCGGCCTCGAGCCGGCCGCGTTCTTTCATCACGGCTTCGGCGTCTTTGGGATTGTCCCACAGCTTCGGGTCCTCGACCCGCGCGTTTAGCTCGTCAAGGCGTCTGAGTGCACGGTCCCAGTCAAGGGACCGGCGAACCAGTGCCAAAGCGGCATCGATCCGGTCGATATGAGCCTGCCCTTCGGCACGCATAGGTGGTAACTCCGGCAACGTTAAGCAGTGCGCACGGGCGCTCCGGACCGCTTAGCGAAAGGCCCCCGATTGTAAAGCGCAAGCCGTCAGCGGCGTAGGGCTTTCACCGCCTTGAGCGTCAGCCGGACGTGATCGCGATAGTCGCTGTTGGAGTGGACGAACTTCACCCTACGATCCTTGCCGATTACATAGGACGTGCGGCTCGTCAGACCGGTGCTGGTGCCATCGGGTTTCTTGAGCATGACGTCATAGGCTGTGATCGTGCGGGGGCTGGCGATCGCAACCGCGAACTTGTCGCGACAGGCTTCGGTTGAAAAGCGCTGGAGCGAGGGCAAATCGTCTGCCGACATACCGATTACCGTGGCCCCGGCAGCGTTGAACTCGGCACTCGCTTCCGCAAAAGCGT
>VFKS01000153.1 GCA_009885425.1 Novosphingobium sp. | reverse complement strand
TGATCCTCGCGGATCCGTTCGTGGGCATCGCCGATGAACCGCAAGCGGCGGGCCTGCAGGTCTGCCCAGCCGCCGAAATAGTCGAACACTTCCAGCGTTTCAGGATCGGCATAAAGCGCGTTGATCGTGAAGTCGCGCCGCGCGGCATCGGCTTGCCACCCTTTCGCAAAGGCCACCGTGGCGCGGCGGCCGTCAGTGCTGACGTCATGACGCAATGTGGTGATTTCAACTGCGCCGCCTGCGATGATCGCGGTGACGGTGCCGTGATCGATCCCGGTCGGCACGACCTGAATGGCGTGTGCTTTCAGCCGCCGCATAACCTCTTGCGGCTCCAGCGGAGTGGCGATGTCGACGTCTTTGACTGTAATCCCCAGCAACGTATCGCGCACCGCTCCGCCAACGTAGCGGGCCTGGCCTGCGCCCAGTGCCTTTACCAGCACCGCGAGGGCGGGCCGCCCCAGCCAATCGGCGTGGGGCAGCCGCATTACCATGCGATCCGCCGTGCCAGATTGGCGATGATGCCCGCGGTCACGCCCCAGATCCGGTGTTCCTGCCATAGGATCTCGATGTAGCGCCTTTCCGCGCCTTGCCAATGCGCCGAATGCGGAGTGTGATTGGCAGCGTCGAACACGAAATCGACCGGCGCCTCGAACCAGGCGGCGACTTCGGTCGGGCTGGGGTTCAGTTGGAGATCGGGCGGGACCACCGCGATCACCGGAGTAATCGCATAGCCCGAACCGGTGCGATAGACGTCGCTGGTGCCGATAACGGTGACGTCGCGCGAATTGATGCCCAGTTCCTCGTGCGCCTCGCGCAGCGCCGCTTCGACCGCATCCTCACCGGGGTCGATCTTACCGCCGGGAAAGGCGACTTGCCCCGGATGCGAGCGCATATTGGATGGGCGATGGATCAACAGGAAGCCGGGCCGTTCGCGATCGGTTATCGCGGCGAGTACGGCGGCGGGGCGAAGTTCGGCTGCGGCTAACCCGGCCTCGTCGCGGTGCTCGATATCGCTGGCGTGGCCTTCGGCGTGGAGCCGTTCAAGGCGCGGGATCAGGCTCATTCCGGGATCAACGAAAAGCGCGCAGTCTGGCTGGTCACCGCCAGATCATGATCCGCAAGTTCAACCAGTTGCAGCCAGGTCGAACGGTTGATCCGTGCCTCGGTGCCGTGCCGCGCGGCCAGATAAATCGCCGGAAGCTCAGCGTCACCGCGCGCGATCAGCGGGTGGTCCGGCCCGGCCAGCACGATCTCATCGGTATTGAGCCGAAAGGCCAAGGCATCGCCGGTGCGGGCGACATCGGTGGCGATAAAGGCCGCATCTTCCACCGCGATCGCCTGCTTCTCATGGGGCGTGACCAGCCAGTGCTGTCCGCCGGGATCACGCCGCAGCAGCCCGGCAAAGGCCCGGATCATTGCCGGGCGCCTGATTTCTCCGCCGTCATGGAACCACCGGCCATCAGCCTTGATCACCATCAGACTGTCACCCGTTACCTGCGGGTCCCATTGATCCACCGGCGGCAATTTCCGTTGCGCGCTCAGCTCGGCAATCTCGGCGAGGGTCAGCGTGGTAAGTTCGGGAGGGGGGACATAGGGCATCGTGGGTGCGATGCCAGCAACGCCCCTTTCCCGCAAGGGGAGCTGCAGACTAGCCCGGCCAAGACCCCAGCATACCCGCTTCGGGCAGCACCGCCGGGTTGCTGGTCCGGGCCAGCAGGCGGTGTTGTTCGAACGGGCCGGGTAGCTGCCATCCGCCGGTATGGGCGTTGGAAAAGCCCCAGAACCGGCCGTAGTATTCCGGATCGCCAATCATCACCTGCGGCAAGGGCGCGCGCGGATCGAGTGCGGCGATGGCGGCGCTCATCAAGACCTGGCCATAGCCCAGTCCCTGCGCCTCGGGCAGCACCGCCACCGGCCCGACCATGATCAGCGGGTGCTTGCGCCCAGCCGGGTCGGTCAAGGCTACCGGCCAGCACTGAATCGTGCCGACCAGATGCTCGGCCGCGTCAATTGCGGCGAACGATAGGCCGGGCAACCAGTCCATCCCATCGCGGACCTTATAGGCGGTACGCTTATGGCGCTCAGGCTCAAAAGCGCGGTCGAGCAGCGCTTCGACCAGCGCGGGGTCAACATTGTCGAGCGGGATCAGGGTGGCACTATCTGTCATCGGCGCGGCGGTTAGGGCGCTGCGCCGCGAATGTCGATGCTATTTGCGCGAGAGCCGCAGCAAGCGTCCGTCAACTTTGTCTTCCAGCACCAGCAAGGCCCCGTCGGGGGCCTGGGCGATCGCGCGGATCCGTTTGGGCATGGGATAACGCGCTTCCTCAATGGCCTTCTCGCCATCAATTTTTACCCGCACTATGGCGGTCGGCTTCATCGCCCCGATCAGCATTTGGCCCTGCCATTCGGGCCACATCTTGCCGGTGTAGAACACCATCCCGCCCGGTGCGATCACCGGGTTCCAATAGAGCGCAGGCGCGGTGAAATCAGGGCGGGTATCGTGGTGCGGGATGAAATCGCCGGAATAGTGCCGGCCTTCGGACACCAGCGGCCAGCCATAGTTGGCGCCGGGTTTGACGAGGTTGAGTTCATCGCCGCCGGCCGGGCCGTGTTCGATTTCCCATAGCCGCCCGTCAGGAGCGAACTGCAGGGCGAGGATGTTGCGATGACCCAGTGATACGCGTTCCGCCGCGCCGCTGGGTTTGCCGCTTGCGTCAATCGGCAGGCGGATCACTTTGCCCAGATCGCTGGCCGGATCCTGCGCGGGTTCCATTTTCTGCCGATCGCCTGAAGCGATGTAGAGATTGCGCTTGTCAGGGCTGACCGCCAGTCGGTGCGAGTAATGGCCTTTGCCGGTGACTTTGGGGTTCTGCCGCCAGATCACTTCGAAACCGTCGAGCCGCGCTGCGCCTTGGCCCTGCACCAAGGTAGCGGTGCCGACCGCCGCGCCGCGGGTGTCGCTTTCACCGGCTTCAACCCAGCTCAGGTAGATCCGGCCGGTCTTGCCGAAATCAGGCGAGGCGATCACATCGCCCAGTCCCCCTTGTCCCGCATAATCGACGGTGAAGGGCAGGGTGATATCCTGCACCGACCCATCAGCCGCGCGCAGCTTGAGTTTGCCGGACTTCTCGGTGATCAGCAGGGCACCGCCGGGCAGCACTGCCATGGCCCAGGGTTCGTTGAACGAACCCAGTTCCTCGGTCACGAACTGTCCTTCGACAGTCTGGATCCGGGCCGGGCTATCCCCAGAAGCGGCTCCGCCGCAGCTTGCAGCGATCAGGACGAAGGGGGATAGGGCGATCAGGAGTTTGTTGCGCATGACCGGCGTTATCGTTGACAATCTGATCCTTGCCAAGTGCCCTGATGGGCAGGTGGTGGTCGGCGTCGATGAAGCGGGGCGCGGTCCGTTGGCCGGGCCGGTGGTGGCAGCAGCATGCCTGCTCGGACCAGACGCACCCACCGGGCTGGACGATTCCAAGAAGCTGTCTGCCAAGCGCCGCGCGCTGCTCGAACCGCTGATCAAGGTGAGCTGCCACTGGGCGCTGGGCATGGTTGAGGCCGAGGAAATCGACCGGATCAACATCTTTGCCGCGACCATGCTGGCGATGACCCGCGCGGTGGCGGGGCTGGGGTTTGATCCGGATGAAGTGTTGATAGACGGCAACAAGACCCCGGCGGGGCGGGTGCCGGAATGGCGCTGGGCGGCGCGGGCGATTGTTGGCGGGGATGCGCTGATCCCCAGCATCTCGGCCGCCTCGATCCTCGCCAAGGAACACCGTGACCGGATCATGCGCGCCGCCGCGCTGGACCATCCGCATTACGGCTGGGAGCGCAATATGGGCTACGGCACAGCCGAGCATCTCGCGGCGCTAGGCAGTTTCGGCCCGACGCCGCTGCATCGGCTCAGCTTTGCCCCGGTGGCGCAATGGGAGCATCTTTGATGACCGGATTTACCGCAGCCGATGTCCTCTCGCAGGAAGGCAAAACCATCATCGTTACCGGCGCCAATACTGGCATCGGGTTCGAAATCGCCTCAGTCCTCGCCAGTCGCGGCGCGCGGGTGCTTCTGGCTTGCCGCAATAAATCAAAGGCCGAAGCGGCCATGGCGCGCATTGGGGCTGCGGTTATGGGTGCCGATTTGGCCTTCCTGCCGCTCGATCAGGCCGATCTGGCATCGGTCCGCGCGGCTGCCGAGCTTGCGGGCAAGGAGCAACGCGTCGATCTTTTGATCAACAATGCCGGAGTGATGATTCCCCCGCTGTCCCGCACGGCACAAGGGTTTGAGCTGCAATTCGGGGTCAATCATCTCGGCACTTTTGCTCTGACCGGGCTGCTGCTGCCGAAACTTGCCGAAACGCCGGGATCGCGCGTGGTCGTCACCAGCAGCATTGCCCACCGGCAGGGCAAGATTGGCTTCAACAATCTCGATGGCGCACGCGGCTATAACCGCATGGCTTTTTACGCGCAGAGCAAGCTTGCCAACCTCATGTTTGCGATCGAGATTGACCGGCGGCTGCGGGCGGCGGGTTCGCCGGTCATCGCCGTGGGCTGCCACCCCGGCGTCGCAGCGAGCGAGTTGAGCCGCCATATTCCGTTCGCTGGCATGTTTGCCCCGCTGCTTGGACTGGTGCTGAACAGCTCGGCGCAGGGGGCCTGGCCCGCACTACAGGCGGCAACCGATCCTGCGGCCAAAGGCGGCGATTACTTCGGATCGCAGAGCCTCGATGAGATGCGCGGGCCTTCTGGCCCAGCTAAACGCAGCCGGCAGGCACTCGATTCCGCCATGGCGCGGCGATTGTGGGAGGTTTCGGTAGAACTGACCGGAATTGACCCAGGCCTGCCGCCGGCCTGAGATTAAATTTCGGCGCCGAGTCCGCTTGGCCACACCACCATATGTTGAGTCCCTGGCGAATCCGCAGACTCTACATCCTGTGCCGGGCCTGTTTCGTTCCGCTTTTCTTCACCCGATCTTTACCACGAATCCCTAGGATTCCCGCGAGTTTGCGCTTGACGTAGAGTCCGCAAAGACTCACCCTGTGGATAACTTTGGGGGTTTGAGAAGCGATCATGGGTCAGATGCTGGTGGGCGAAAGGGCGCGGTTGCGCGCCGCGAAAGAGGTTGTGCGGCCGGATTTACCGGCCAAATTGCCTCTGGGCCAGATACTCGATGGCGACTGCATTGAGGCGATGCGTTCGCTGCCTTCGGCTTCGATCGACCTGATCTTTGCCGATCCGCCCTATAACCTCCAACTCGGCGGCGATCTCGCCCGGCCCGATGGCAGCCATGTCGATGCGGTGACCGATCACTGGGACCAGTTCGACAGTTTTGCCGCCTATGACAAGTTCAGCCGCGAATGGTTGACCGAGGCGCGGCGCCTGCTCAAGCCCAATGGCGCCTTGTGGGTCATCGGCAGCTATCACAACATCTTCCGTCTGGGCGCGATGCTGCAGGATATGGGGTTCTGGATCCTCAACGATGTGGTCTGGCGCAAAGCCAACCCGATGCCCAATTTCAAGGGCACCCGCTTTACCAACGC
>VFKS01000187.1 GCA_009885425.1 Novosphingobium sp. | reverse complement strand
GGGCGGTTCTGGCCAGCTATGTCGCGCTGCTGGCCGCAGCGGGCTGGCTGACCACCCGGCGCGGAATGCGGTCTGAAGATTACTTTCTGGCCGGACACCATGCGCCGACATGGCTGGTAGCGGTATCGGTGCTGTCGACCGTGCAATCGGCGGCAACATTTCTGGGGGTGCCGGACAATTCCTATCGTGGTAACTTCACCTATCTGGGCGGCGTGCTGGCCGCGCTGATTGCCGCGTGGATCGTCGCCAATGTGCTGATCCCGCGGTTCTATGCGCTGAAAGTGACCACGGTTTACGAGCTGCTGGAAGTGCGCTTTGACGCCACCGCGCGGCGGGCCGCGGCGGTGATGTATCTGATCGGGCGGATTTTCGCGAGCGGGGCGCGGCTCTATCTGGCCGCGATCGCCGTCTCGATGATCCTGTTTCTGGATGTCACGCCGCAGCACATCGCCATGGCCGCCTTTGCGCTGCTGGTGTTCGGGCTGGTGTTCACTTTCATGGGCGGCCTCAATTCGGTGATCTGGAGTGATCTGGTGCAGGTCGTGCTCTATGTTGGTGCAGCGCTGCTGGTGGCTTGGCACCTGTGGAGCGGGCTGGATATGAGCGCGGGCCAGGCTTTCGAGACGCTTGCGAAAGCCGACAAGCTGACAGTGATCAACCCCACGCTGGACCTGTCCGCGCCGTGGGGCCTGTTTGCGGTGCTAACCGGCGTGATGCTGCTCAACCTTGCCAGTTCCGGCCTCGATCAGGATATCACCCAGCGGCTGCTGGCCTGCGAGAATGCCAAAAAAGGCGCCCGCTCGCTCTACGCCTCGGTCTGGCTTTCGCTGCCGGTGATCGGGCTGTTTCTGGTGATCGGTTCGCTGCTCTATCTGCACTACGAAGGTGCGGCTGCGGGATCGTTCCGGGGCGAGAAGGTCACGGTGTTCATGCACTACATCCTGACCGAGATTCCGCCCGGCCTGCGCGGGTTGGTGACCGTTGGCGTGATCGCAGCGGCGGCGATCAATTCGGGGCTGATCTCGATGTCAGCGGTGCTGGTCAATGACCTCTATCGGCCGTTCGCAGGCGCCAAGACCGAGGCGCATTTCGTGGCGATGGGCCGGATCGCCAGCGTGGTGCTGGGCGGCGCTTTGTTCGGCATGGCAATCCTGTCCTACTATTGGCAGCGCTATGCGGACTCGGCCTTGCTCGATTTCGTGCTGGGGGTGATGGCCTTCGCCTATTCCGGGCTGCTCGGGGTTTACGGCGTGGCGTTGTTCACGCAGCGCGGGAATTCCGCCAGCGTGATTGCGGCGTTTGTGGCCGGGTTCCTGACCGTGCTGGCGTTCCAGCCGTTTGTGATCGATAGTCTGGGCCTGCCGCTGGCGCTGAAGGGCGTGGCCTTCCCCTGGCAGCTGGTGCTGGGGAGCGTTATCGCGGCGCTGGCCTGCGCGGCGGGGCGGCCTGCCAGAACCGCATAGCAAAAGGGCGGAACGCGCTGCCGCGTCCCGCCCCATGCTTAGTCGTCGTTCAGATCAGAACCGGACGGTTACCCGGGCGCGGTAGCTCTGGTTGCGGAAATCATCGCGCATCACCGTGGTATCGGCTTCGAGCGCGATTTCAGCCTTGGCGCCCAGATCGATCGCGATCCCGCCGCTGATTTCGCCCCAGTTGTTGTCGGTCCCGGCCAGCGCAAACGGCGCGATGGCATTGCCGCCAGCAAAGCTGGCCCCGAAGCTGACCGGCTGGTCCACGAAGTCATGGACATAGTTGGCTTCAAGGTACGGACGAACCTTGCCGCCCTTGCCGCTGAAGCTGATCCCGGCACGGCCTTCGAGCGCTTCATAGTCATCGCGCAGATAGACCATCGCCATCGGGCCGCCGCGTTCGATCGACTTGTCAAAGCCGATTTTCTCATACCGCAGCGAGATCCGCGGAACGACCGAAACGTTGCCGCTCTTGACCATATCAAAGCCCAGCCCGAGCTCTGCCGCGAGCGCGAGCGAATTATCGTCAAGCGTCAGGGTATAGGGCGTGGCGACCAGCGTGACCGTGCGGCTGCTGTCAGTGGACAGCAGACCAGCACTGAGCCGCAGATCGGTCCGCAGCCCGTTGTCATTCGAAAAGACCGCATAAAGCGTGCCCTGGATCAGGCTGGCCCCGGCCGTCTGCGGCGCGCCGCCGGTGGTGCCATCGACAGTGGAGTAGGACAGACCGATGCCAGCGGTGGCATTGTCACTCAGCGCCGTTTC
>VFKS01000536.1 GCA_009885425.1 Novosphingobium sp. | reverse complement strand
GCTTGCCTGTAGGATCGATCCGGCGGCGGATCGCGTTCTGCAGCTGGCTGGCGTTAACCCGAAAATGGATCCAGCCCATTCCCAGCCCATCGGCGCGCATCGCGGCGGTGGCGGTCAACAGCGTTTCGGCTGCGACATCATCGGCGTGAGCGGCTTCGTTTTCCAGTTCGGCGATGATCGCGGACAGGCTGGTCAATTTGAACGGATGATCGGCGGTCAGGTGGTTGGCCATGTTAGACAATCCCACTGGATCACCCAAATCGGTCGCGCCCAGCCGCTCGGCCTGCAAGTCGGAATAGCCTGAGGCGGCGCGCAGCCGGTCAGCAATGTCGGGCGCGACGTCGGCCAGCGTGTCGGCGTAACGTGCGAGCCGTTCAGCCTTTTCCTCCAGCCGGTAACGCAGCGAGGTGGCCCACGAAATGTCGGTTCGCCCGTCCATGTCATAGCCGACCCAGCTGGCAAACCGCAGCGGCAGCGGAGCAAGAGCGCGCCACTGATCGGGCCAGCTCTGGCGGGCTTGGCCCAGTAGCGTGCGGACCATCGCATCGCGGGCATCCTGCGCGCGGGCCAAAGCATCCATCGCCGCTCGGTGCTCGCTGTCGAGCGTGATCGCATCGCGGTCATGCGGCGCGACGCAGGCAGTGCCCGCGCCGATTTCGCCGGTCGAGGAGGCGCTGGCGACAGCCTCGGTCTGGCGCTTGGTCAGCAGGAAAGTCGGGTGGGCGGTGAATACCACGTGCGCCAGCGGCTGGCGCCAGCGCGCGGCGAAGCTGGCGAAATCCGGCGCGGCGCTGCGGGTAGCAAGGCGCGCCTGATTCTCGCTCTTGGATAGCGGGGCCAGCAAGCGGCTCAGCCGGTGCGCGCGGGCCAGCAGGCCTTCGCATTCCAGCTCGGCGACCAGCGTGGCGACATCATCCAGCGACATATCACCGCTCTCGATCCGCCGCGAGAGTTCGAGGCTGAGCTGGAACACCGGATTGAACAGCGGGGTTTCCGCCGTGCGTGGGTGCAGCTCCTGCAAACGGGCGTCGAGTTGGGCGAGGAGGGTCACTGACCCAGCGCGGCCGCCGCCCGCGCCGCCGCCTCAATCGCGGCCAGATCCGGCGGACCTTTTTGGACCAGCCAGGAACCACCACAGCACAGCACAGAGTCGAGGGCCAACCAAGCGGGCGCTGTGGCAGCTGTGATCCCACCAGTCGGGCAGAATTTGACCATGCCGAACGGCGCGGCGATCGCTTTCAAGGCCGGGATCCCGCCATTGGCTTCGGCCGGGAAGAACTTGAACCGATCGAGCCCCAGATCAAGCCCGCGCATGATATCGCTGCTGGTGGCGATGCCGGGCAGGAATGCGGTGCCCGAGGCGATGGCCGCCTTGGCCAGCCCATCGGTGAAACCGGGCGAGACGATGAATTCGCTGCCCGCCGCCAAAGCATCTTCAAGGGCATGTTCGTTTAGCACCGTACCCGCGCCGACGATCGCACCGGGCACCTGCTTCATTTCGCGGATCACGTCGAGTGCCGATGCAGTGCGCAGCGTAACTTCCAGCACTGGCAGTCCGCCAGCGACAAGCGCGGCAGCAATCGGCGCGGCGTGGGCGGCGTCTTCGATCACCAGCACCGGGATCACCGGCGCGCTGCGCATGATGGTTTCGATTCCGCTCACGATAGGTGTTCCTTGGCAAAAGCAGCCGCCGCGCCGAACAGGCCGGGCTGGGGATGGGTGATCAGTTTGACCGGCAGCGCGGCCATCAGTTCGGCAAAACGCCCCTTGGCAGTGAAGCGGTGGGCAAAGCCCGATTGCAGCAGCGTGTCCTTGATCCGCAGGCCCAGACCGCCCGCAATCACGACGCCCGACGCGCCTTGGGCGAGCGCAATGTCCCCGGCGAACGAGCCAAGCGAGAGGCAGAACCGGTCGACCGCGGCGGCGGCCAGGCTGTCTTCTCCGCTGGTGCCAAGCGCCCACAGGGTGCGGTCATCAAGCGGCTGGATCGCGCGGCCTTCCATGTTCGCCAGTGCTTCGTAGATGTCGACAATCGCCGGGCCGCAGATCACCCGTTCGGCTGAAACCCGGCGGTGGCGTTGGCGCAGCCGGGCGAGGATCGCGTCTTCGATCGAGTCAATCGGGGCGAAATCAATGTGTCCGCCCTCAGTCGCCTGCACCCGGTAATCGCCGCCGCCGCTGCGCCAGATATGCGCCACGCCAAGACCGGTACCGGGACCGAGGATGGAGAGTGTGCCGGCGGCCGGCAAGGCCACTTCCGGGCCAGCCAGATGGACGAAGTGTTCAGCCCCGGCGCAGGCCACCGCATGGCCAACCGCGCCGAAATCATTGATCACAGTGTAACGCGCGGCCCCGAGTTTTTCGGGGATCAATAGCGGCCGGATCACCCAGGGGTTGTTGGTAAAGCGGATTACCTCGCCGCCAACCGGGCCGGCAATGGCGATCGAGACGGCTGCGGGCAGAGAGCCGCCCTGCATCTGTGCAAAATCTTCCCACGCGGTCTGAAAGCTGGCGTGGTCCTTGGTGTGGAGCGTAGCCGGTTCGCCGAGCGTGATCGCGCCGTCCGCCGCCACCTCGGCCAAGGCAAACCGCGCGTGAGTGCCGCCGATATCGACAGTGACCAGCGCCGTGCTCACAGCCCTGCTTCCGCCAGCATCGCCGATCCGCCTTGTTCGGCGCCATCGGCGTGGTTGCGCAGCATGGCGAACAGTTCGCGGCCCATTCCCAGCGACACTTCGGTTTGCTGCGCCGGGGTGCGGCTGGTCAGATCGGCCAGCACTTCCAGCGTGCCGTCATGGGCGCAGAGCCGGATCACGTCTCCGTCATGGACCCGCGCGAGCGGTCCGCCGCCAAGGGCCTCAGGGGTCACGTGGATTGCGGCCGGAACCTTGCCGCTGGCCCCGCTCATTCGCCCATCGGTGACCAGTGCGACTTTGAAACCCCTGTCTTGCAGCACGCCCAGCGGCGGGGTCAGCTTGTGCAGTTCGGGCATACCGTTGGCGCGCGGGCCCTGAAAGCGGACTACGACGACCACGTCTCGGTTCAGCTCGCCAGCGTTGAAGGCAGCCTGCACCGCTTGCTGGCTGTCAAACACCCGCGCCGGGGCCTCGATGGTGTAACGGTCCGGCTCGACCGCGCTGGTCTTGAAGGTGCCGCGGCCAAGATTGCCCGAAACCAGCCGCATCCCGCCATCGGGATGGAACGGCGTGGTGACCGGGGCGAGGATCGTATCGTCAAGGCTGGCGGCCGGAGCGGGTTTCCACGCCAAGGTGCCATCATCGATATGCGGCTCCTCAGCATAGGCGGCCATTCCGCCCTCAGCCACGGTCAGCACATCGCCGTGGGCAAGGCCGGCATTCAGCAGTTCGCGCACGACATAGCCCATCCCGCCGGCGGCGTGGAAGTGGTTCACGTCCGCCGCACCGTTGGGATAGACCCGGGCGATCAGCGGCACCGCGGCGCTCAGTTCATCGAGGTCCTGCCAATCGAGCTTGATCCCGGCGGCACGAGCCATCGCGGGAATGTGGATCGCGTGGTTGGTTGAGCCGCCGGTGGCGAGCAAGCCGACAGCGGCGTTGACGATCGCCTTTTCATCCACGACCCGGCCCATCGGGCGATAGTCGCCGCCTTCGCGCCCGATCTCGGCCAGCCGGTGGACTGCCTTGCGGGTGAGGGCAGAGCGCAGCGGGGTGTTTGGAGGGACAAAGCTGGCACCGGGAACGTGCAATCCCATCAGTTCCATCATCATCTGGTTGGAATTGGCGGTGCCATAGAAGGTGCAGGTGCCGGGCGAGTGATAGCTGGCGCTCTCGCTTTCGAGCAGATCGGCGCGGGTCGCCTTGCCCTCGGCATAAAGCTGCCGGACCTTCTGCTTGTCCTTGTTGGCGAGGCCTGATGGCATCGGCCCCGAAGGCACAAAGATCGCGGGCAAGTGGCCAAATCGCAGCGCGCCGATCACCAGCCCCGGTACGATCTTGTCGCAAATGCCGAGCAAGGCCATGCCATCAAACATCGCGTGGCTCATCGCCACTGCCGTGCTCAACGCGATGACATCGCGGCTGAACAGGCTCAGCTCCATCCCGTCCTGGCCCTGGGTCACCCCATCGCACATCGCCGGCGTGCCGCCCGCGACCTGCGCGGTGGCACCGACTTCGCGGGCATAAAGCTTCATCGCTTCGGGAAAGCGGCCATAGGGCTGATGCGCCGAGAGCATATCGTTATAGGCGGTGACAATCGCTAGGTTCGCGGCGCGCCCGTTCTTGATCGCTGCCTTGTCATCCAGCGCCGCGGCAAAGCCGTGGGCAAGGTTGGAGCAGGACAGCGCGCCGCGATTGGGAAACTTCTCCGCCTCACGCTCCATCAGGTCGAGATAGCGGCGGCGGCTGTCTTTTGAACGATCAATGATCCGCGCTGTGACGCGTTCTACGGTGGGGTGTAGCTTACTCATACCAGTGCACCCCATCGCGTTCGGTCAGCGCAATCGACGAATTGGGCCCCCAGCTTCCGGCTGTGTAGTTGCGCGGGCGCAGGCCATGCTCGGCCCAGCTCGCCCGAATGCCGTCGATCCATTCCCATTGCGCTTCCACTTCATCACGGCGCACGAACAGGGTCTGGTCGCCCTCGATCAGGTCAAGCAGTAGCCGTTCATAGGCGATCCGCTTCATCGGTCCGGCAAAGGCATCGGCCATCGCGATATCCAGCGGCACTTCGCGCAGCCGGATCCCGTCGCGGTCAAGTCCCGGCACTTTGGCCATCAGCGACAGGGTGATGTTTTCCTGCGGCTGGATCCCGATCACCAGCCGGTTCGGAGCGCTCTGCGCGCCTTTGCCGGCGAAGATTGAATGCGGGACCGGGCGGAACTGGACCACGATCTCGGTCTTGCGTTCGGGCAGACGTTTGCCGGTGCGCAGGTAGAACGGCACGCCCTTCCACCGCCAGTTATCAAGGTGGGCCTTGATCGCGACGAAAGTCTCGGTTTCGGAATCCTTGCCCAGTTCCTCATCATAACCGGGGACCGGCGCCCCGGCGATGGCGCCCGCGCGGTACTGGCCTGTGACGGTTTCATCGGGGCCGACCTGGCGCAGCGTGCGCAAGACTTTGACCTTTTCATCGCGAATCGCGGTGGCGTCAAAATTGGCTGGCGGTTCCATTGCGACCAAGGCGAGTAGTTGCAGCATATGGTTCTGGACCATATCGCGCAGCGCGCCCGCGCCATCATAAAAGCCGACCCGGCCTTCCAGTCCGACCGTTTCTGATACGGTGATCTGGACATGATCGATATGCGCCGCGTTCCACAGTGGTTCGAACAGGATGTTGGCAAAGCGCAGCGCCAGCAGGTTCTGGACGGTTTCCTTGCCCAGATAGTGATCGATCCGGAAGGTCCGGTCCTCCGGGAATGCCCCCGCGACCGCGTCGTTAACCTCACGGCTGGAGGACAGGCTGGTGCCGAGCGGCTTTTCAAGGCCGATCCGCACGGTCTCTCCAGCCAGGCCCCCGGCGGTCAGCCCGGCGATGGTCGGTTCAAACAGGCTGGGCGCGGTCGACAGGAAAATCGCCAGGCCATCCTGCGGCGTGCCGACCTTGGCTGCCAGTGCGGCATAGCCTGCGGTATCGGTGGCATCGAGCGGCTGATAGCTGAGCCGGTTGAGGAAAGTCGCCATGCCGCCGCGGCGATCGGCCGGCATGAATTTCTCAAGCGCCTCACGCGCGAAATTGCGGAAACCGGCATCGTCGAGCGGCTGGCGGGCGGTGCCGATAATCTCCAGCTTTTCGGGCACCAGCTTGTCGGCATGGAGCGCGCACAGCGATGGTAGCAACATGCGCTGCGCCAGATCGCCGGTAGCGCCGAACAACAGCAGACGGTCCGCGGTAAAACTCATGGCCAGTCCTCTCGCTCCCAGCCGGAACAGCGGCAGGAGGCAGAGGCGGGGTTAGCAGTGGCAAGGCAGCGGCGCCAGTGCGCGCGAGCCGGGTTTAGCTGCCGACGGCGCGTGAATACGTCTGTAAGGAGCGGCGCGAGCGGGCATCGGAAAGGCTCGCGGGACGGCCACGACTGATCGGGACGGTTTCGCGAGGGTGATATTCCTCGCTCGGCAGGGCCTTGCCGAACAGCCAGCCTTGAACCATCCGGCAGCCGTCTTCGCGCAGTTGATCGAACTGTTCGCGCTCTTCCACGCCTTCGGCCAAAGTGCACATCCCCAGCTGGTTGGCGAGGGCAATGACGGCGCCGACGATGGCCCGCGATTCCTCGCGGGTGGAGAGCTGGGCAATGAAGCTGCGGTCGATCTTGATCTTGTCGAACGGGAAGGTCAGCAGATAATTGAGCGAGGCATAGCCGGTCCCGAAATCATCCAGCGCGATCTTGACGCCAAGCGATTGCAGTCGCTGCAGGACTTCAAGGTTGGCTGCCGAATTGCTCAGCAGTACGCCTTCGGTAATCTCGAATTCGACCCGGGCCGGATCGATCCCGCTTTCGGCCAATGCGTTGACAACCACTGCCAGCAGGGCAGGGTTTTCAACCTGCACCGGTGAGAGGTTGATCGCGATGGTTTCGCCATTCTTCCATTGCGCCGCTTCGGCCAACGCGGTGCGGATCACCCATTCGCCGATCGGCACGATCAGCCCGGTTTCCTCAGCGATCGGGATGAAGGTGTCGGGCGGCACCAGTCCGCGGGTCGGGTGCTGCCAGCGCAACAGCGCTTCGTATCCGGTCATCGTCTCGCTGGCGATATCGACCAGCGGCTGGACAAACAGGCGCAGCTCGCCGCGGCCCACCGCATGGCGCAGATCGCGCGCCAGAGTGTGGCGTTCGTGCAGCTGGGCATCCATCCCGGGTTCGAACATTTCCCACTTGCCGCGCCCGGTTTCCTTGACGGCGTTGAGCGCGATATCGGCATAAGAGGTCAACTGGGCGCGCTGATCGGCGTGGAATGGCGACAGCGCGATCCCGATTGATACGCCGGAGTGCAATTCGTGGCCTTCGATGTGAACCGGCTCGTTCACCGCCACCAATAACAGTTCGGCCAACCGGATCGAATGGTCGCACGACGCTGCCCCGCTAACCGCGATAGCAAATTCGTCACCACCCAGCCGCGCAATCAAAGGCTGCTGCCCGCCAAGCCCGCTTTCGCAAACCAAAGTGACAATCCGCTCACCCATGGTGCGTAGCAGAGCATCGCCGATCGGGTGACCATGGACATCGTTGATCGCTTTGAAATGATCGAGATCGAGCAGCATCAGCGCGACCTGTTCATCCTCGGCCCGGTTTGCCATCAGCGCCGACAATTCCTGATCGAACAGCGCGCGGTTGGGCAGTCCGGTCAGGGTATCGAAGTGAGCCATGTGCTGGGCCCGGTCCTCAGCCTGGCGGCGGACCGAGATATCGGAAATGACCCCGCGATAGGCGGTCTTGCCGCCGCCGTGCGAGGCGCGTCCGCTGATCGACCACCAGCGCTGTTCGCCGCTGCCAATCGAATCGAGCGCCAGCACCATTTCGCGCATCGGGCGCCTTTCGGCCAAGGCCTTGGCCAGTTCATCGCGCGCCAGATCAGGGGCAAACAGCGCTGTAAACGCGCGACCGTCCAGAGCGGTGGTGGTCTCGCCAGCGATGGCAGCGAAGCGGGTGGAAACGTTGGTCAACCGGTCTTTGTCGTCGAGTTCGAACAGCCAGTCAGAACCGTTTTCTTCATATTCGTTGAGCAGCAATTTGACCGTGCGGGTCGATTCGGCCAGCTCGCGGTCGGACAGGATCCGGGTGACGAACATATCGCGGGCGGTGAACGTCATCCGGATCAGCAGGCCGCTGGCAGTCAGCAGCACGGCAATTGCCCCAAACGCGTCAAACCCGCCCAATTGCGCTAGCCCGATTGTCAGCCCGATCGTCTGGGCAAGAATATAGACCGTGGCCGAACGAACCAGCGTGCGGACGGTATAGGCCGCCGAAGCGATCTGGGCGACGCCGCTGATTGCCAGCAGCAATTGGTCTCCGGCTGACACATGCGGGAACCAATAGCCAAGCAGAACGCCCAGATTAAGGCCGAGCCATAGCGAATTGAGCCAGAATGCCGTCATAATCTTGCCCGGACGGCGCCGGCGGCGACCGCGCTCAATCCCTTCGGCCAGCCACAGCCGGTGCAGCCCAGCAGCGATCATCGAAGCGGCAAAGAAAATGAGATGGATGTTGGCGCTCTGATCGCCCCACAGCCCCAGGACGATTACGGCAGCGTTCATCAGCCCGCCCAGCACCATGATGCGGACGATCCGGATGTGTGCCGAGATAAGCCGATTATCGACCCATTCGCGCAATTCTGTCGGTATGGCAGCACGTAGACCTGCCTGCTTGCTAACCATCGACCCCCCGCGCCATTTCGGCGTCCAACCGTTTCGTCTGATAGGGTTATTGAGTTAATTATTTGATATTCATGGTGTCGCGCGATTGCCGTGGGCGGTGGATTGGGTCATTCCCCAGCCTAGCCCCAATCTGGAGATTCGCCCGATGCGCCGCGCCCCACTTGCCCTTGCCCTTGGTTTTGCCGCTGCGCTGGCCGCGCCGCAATCGGGCGCCCGCCCTGCCAAACCACCCAAGCTGGTGGGCCATCCGCAGGCCGAAGCGCAGACGCTCGATCTGGCCAAGCAGCTGATCGCGCTGCGTTCGGTGCGCGGCTCCGGCAATGAAACCGGCAAGGCGCTGGGCTTGGTCAAGGGTGCACTGGTCGCAGGCGGATGGAGCGATTCTGCGGTCGAGATCACCCCGGTAGACGATACCGCCTATCTGATCGCGACCTGGCCGGGCAGTGACCCCAGCCTGAAGCCGCTGGTCATTTCGGGCCACATGGACGTGGTTGAGGCTGATCCCAAGGACTGGACCCGCGATCCGTTCACCCCGGTGGTTGAGGACGGGATCCTCTATGGCCGGGGCGCCAGCGACATGAAGTTCGACGCGGCGATGGCCACCGCCAGCCTGATCGAACTGCGCCGGTCTGGCTACAAGCCCAAGCGGACAATCATTCTCCAGTTCTCTGGCGACGAAGAAACCACGATGAAGACCGGCAAGATCATCGCCCAGCGGCTCAAGAACGCCGAACTGGTGATCAACATCGATGGCGGCGGCGGGACGCTGGACGAAGCGACCGGCCGCCCGCTCTACTGGACCTGGCAGGGCGCGGAAAAGACCTATGTCGACTACCAGCTCGAAGTTACCAATCCCGGCGGCCACAGCTCGGCCCCGCGCCCTGAAAATGCGATTGTCCAGCTGTCCGGCGCGCTCAGCAAGATCGGCGCCTACCGGTTCAAGGCCGAACTCAGCCCGCTGACCAAGGCCTATTTTGAAAAGGCCGCGCAGTTTGAAACTGACCCCAAGCTGGCCGCCGCAATGCGCGCTTTTGCAGCCAATCCCGGCGACGAAGCGGCGCTGGCGGTGCTGCGCGCCAATCCTTCGACAGTTGGCAAAGTCGGCACCACTTGCGTGGTCACGATGATCCAAGGTGGTCATGCCCAGAACGCGCTGCCACAGCGCGTAACCGCCAATGTGAACTGCCGGATATTCCCCGGCCACAGCCGCGAGGAGATCCGCAATGAGCTGGCTGGCGTGGCCGGCAATGACGTGGTCAAGATCACCGATGTGACGGGTGAAGATTCGACCGAAAGCCCGGCTTCACCGATGCGGGCTGACTTTGTCGGCGCGGTTGGCAAGGCGATCGGACAGACCTATCCGGGGGTGGCGATCATCCCGGGGCAGTCGTCGGGCGCGACCGATTCGATGTGGTACCGCGCGCTTGGCGTGCCCAGCTATGCCGCCAGTCCGACCTTCAGCAAGGATTCCGAAGACTTCTCGCACGGGCTCAACGAACGGGTCCGGCTGTCGAACATCAAGCCGGGGATCAATTACTTTCTGATCATTTTCACCGACCTGTCGAAGTAAGCCCGGCGAGCCCTTCGCGGGCGATCTGCGCCGCTTCGCCTTCGGCAAAGGTGTGCGGGGAAAGGCAAAGTTCGAGCCACAGCCCGTCGACCAGCGCGGTTGCGGCTATTGCCGTGCGGCGCAGCGCCGGGCTCGGCACGCCCGCTTCGGCCAGCAACGCCTCAAGTCCGGCGCGGAACCGGCCGTATTGCTCGTCGTGCAGCCGGGCGATTTCGGGCCGGGCGCGGACGAGGCTCCAGAACGCGATCCAGGTTGAAAGCAGTGCGTTGTCGGCGATCGGCGGGAGCAGGCTGGCGCTGACATAGGCGTTGAGCCGGGCGCGCGGATCAGGCCCGGCCGCCGCCACTGCCGCGTCCAGTGCTGCGCTGACTTGCGCTTCGACCTGGGCATAGGTCGCCGCGATCAGGGCGTCGACACCGCCAAAATGGTGACCGACTAGGCCCGGCGAAACCCCTGCCTCCAGAGCAATCGCGCGCACGCTGGCCCCGGCCGCGCCTTCACGCGCCAGCACCCGCGCGCAAGCCTCGATCAGGCTGGCGCGGCGCGCGTCAGGTTCGACGCGGCGAAAGGCGGGTTGCGATGTCATCGCGCTTGTTATACGATCGTTCAGCAAGCGACACAAGGATTCGTGATGAAGCTCGACCATGCCTTTGCCGAGATTGACAGCGCGGACATCGATCCTGACGCCGATTTCAGCCTGCCCGGCTGGATCTATCACGACCGTGAATTCTTCGATCTGGAAATGGAGCGGGTGATCCGCCCGAGCTGGCAGATCGTTTGCCACGTGGGCGAACTGCCCAATTCCGGCGACTACCGTACAATCGAATATTGCGGCGAAAGCGTGGTCGTGATCCGGGGCGATGACGGCGCGGTGCGTGCCTTCACCAACGTCTGCCGCCACCGCGCGATGCGGCTGGTCGAAGGGCCGGGCGGCTGCGTCAAAAAGCTGGTCTGTCCTTATCACGCCTGGACCTATGACAATGACGGACGGTTGACCGGGGTGCCGAACAGGCGCGAATACCCGTCGCTGAAACTCGAAGAAAACGGGCTGGTGCCGGTCGCGCTGGAGATCTGGCACGGCTTTGTTTTCGTAAACCTTGCGCCAGCCGGGTTCCCCTCGGTGACCGAAATGATGGCCCCGTTTGAGGGCGAGGTTTCGCAATACCGTTTTGAGGATATGCAGCCGATGGGCGCGGTCCGGCACCGGCTGCGCGATGTGAATTGGAAGAACGTCGGCGATAACTATTCCGACAACCTGCACATTCCGGTGGCGCACGATGGCTTGAACCGGCTGGTCGGCAAAAGCTACCGGATCGAGGCGCATGGCTGGGCCGACCGGCTCTTTGGCGATGTGGTCAAGAACGAAAAGCAGAACTTCTGGGAGCGGTTCTATCGCACGCACCTGCCGCGCGTCGATCACCTGCCTGAAGCAGCCCACGGCCGCTGGCTCTATTATAAGCTGTGGCCGAACATGGCGTTTGATATCTATGCCGATCAGATCGATTTCATGCAGTGGCTGCCGATCAGCCCAACCGAATGCCTGCTGCGCGAAGTGGCCTATGTCCTGCCCGACAGCCGCCGCGAGATGAAGCTGGTGCGCTATGCCAACTGGCGGATCAACCGCGTGGTCAATGCCGAGG
>VFKS01000354.1 GCA_009885425.1 Novosphingobium sp. | reverse complement strand
GGATCACCCGGCAGCGAATGGGTCTGCTGATCGGCGACCATCTGCAGCCGGTGCTCCAGCGTGCGCAGCCGGTCGTAGCTCTCACCCAGCACCAGCGCATCATCCGCCGCGATCAGTCCCGCATCGGCCAGCGCATCAAGGCTGGCGCGGGTCCCGCGCAGCCGCAATGCCGGATTGCGCCCGCCGTGGATCAATTGGTGGGTCTGGGCAAAGAATTCGACCTCGCGAATGCCCCCGCGCCCCTGCTTCAGGTTAAAACCGGGTCCCGGCCGGACCGGGCCGGCGTGATTGGCGCGGATCCGCTGGGTCAGCCGCCCAATCTCGGCAATCGCTCCGAAATCGAGGCTGCGGCGCCATACGAACGGACGGATCGCGGCCAAAAAGGCTTCGCCCGCTGCGATGTCTCCGGCGCAGGCGCGGGCGCGGATATAGGCCGCGCGCTCCCAGGCCAGGGCCGAGCTTTCGTAATGGGTCAGCGCTCCGCCGATCGGGATCGCCAGTGGGCTGACCTCGCTCGCCGGGCGCAGCCGCAGATCGACCCGGAAGACATAGCCTTCGTGGTCAACATGGCTCATCAGTTGCATCAGCGTGCGTGCCACGCGCTGCGCCGCTTCGCCCGGCTCATCGCGGTCACGCCGGGGGAGCCGCTCTGGATCATAGAGCAGGATCGGATCGATATCCGAGCTGTAGTTGAGTTCGCGTGCGCCGTGCTTGCCCAGCGCCAGCGCGATAAACCCGGCGGGCTCAGCATCGGGCACCCGCGCCTGGATCGCGGCGGCGATGGCGGTATCGAGCGCGCGATCGGCAAAGTCGGAAAGTTCTTCAACCACCCGGGTCAGGGCAAATGCGCCCGCTAGATCGCCAATGCCCAGCGCCACCGCCAGCGCCAGTTTCTCGCGGCGCAGCGCGCTGCCGGTATCGGGCGCGGTTTTTGCCACGGCCTTGGCCCAATCGAGCGCTGCTTCGCCCTGGCCATCGGCCAGCAACACTTCCAGCGCAGGCAGCCGATCCAGCCCAGCAGCCAGATAAGGCGAATGCGCCCGGGCGCGGGCAATGGCAGAGGTCCAGCTGGCGGTCATCGAACTTCGCGATGCCGCTTTGCCGCCGGTCAATCAAGTCGTTCGTCGCGCTGCCCTTGCGCTGTGGGCGGGGCTTTGCCAGACAGCGGGCCACGGTTTCTCCAGCACAAGGGTTTTCCCCGATGCAGCTTTCTCGCACCACTTTCGTCTCGGTCATCGCGCTGGGCGCCGCCGTCGCGCTTTCTGCCGGAGTATCGGCTCGCGGCGCAAAAGGCGGGGCGATGCCGATCCCGCAGATCGCCGCTCCGGTGATTTCGATCGAAACCATGCGGTCTGTGACCAAGGAGCTTTCGCTGGATTCCTATGAGGGCCGCGGCCCGACTACGCCGGGCGAGGACAAGACGGTTGCCTATATCATCCAACGCTTCAAAGCCGCCGGCCTTAAGCCGGGCAACAAGGGCAGCTGGGTGCAGGAAGTGCCGACGGTCGAAATCGAGGCCCAGAAGCCCAGCGGTCTCCACGTCGATGTAGCCGGGCAGGCCATGCACTTTGACTTCGGCAAGGATTTTGTCGCCGGATCGTACCGGATCACCCCCAAGACAGAGATCAAGGACGCGCCGCTGGTCTTCGTTGGCCATGGCATCAATGCGCCGGAACTGGGCTGGAACGATTACGCCGGGATCGACATGAAGGGCAAGATCGCGGTAATCCTGGTCAACGACCCGGACTATGCCGCCAAGGATGAAGTGGGGCTCTTCAAGGGCAAGCGGATGACCTATTACGGCCGCTGGACCTACAAGTATGAGGAAGCCGCGCGGCAGGGCGCGGCAGGCGCGTTGATCGTCCATGATACTTTCCCGGCCGCCTATGGCTGGAACGTTGTCAACTCCAGTTGGACCGGCCCGCAACTGTTCATCCAGTCAACCGATGACGGGATGAGCAACACCCAGGCCAACGGCTGGATGCAAAAAGGCGCGGCCGAGGCGATCTTCAAAGCCAGCGGACAGGATTTCGCCGCGCTCGACAAAGCCGCCAAGGTCAAGGGGTTCAAACCGGTGGCGCTCGGCGCCAAGGCCAGCATGAGCTTTGAAAACGCGATCAAGCGCGCGGTCAGCCGCAATGTGATCGGGATCATGCCGGGCAAGACCCGTCCGAACGAATATGTCCTCTATACCGGACATTGGGACCACCTCGGCCGCTGCACGCCCGATAAGACCGGCGATGACATCTGCAACGGCGCGGTCGATAACGCCACCGGGATCGGGGCGATGGTCGCGATTGCCGAGGCCAACAAGAAAGCGGGACCGGCCGCGCGCAGTCAGGTGTTTCTGGCCGTGACGCTGGAGGAATCGGGGCTGCTCGGCTCGAAATACTATGCCGAAAACCCGGTCTATCCGCTCAGCAAGACAGTTGGCGGGGTCAATATGGATGCGCTGTCCCCCGGCAGCGCCAGCCGCGACGTGCAGGTCACCGGCGGCGACAAGTCTGAACTGACGCTGTTCCTCAAGGCTGCGATGAAGGTGATGGGGCTTTACCAGACCCCAGAGGATCATTCCGAACGCGGCTATTACTATCGCAGCGACCATTTCAGCTTTGCCAAGCTGGGCGTGCCGATGTTCGCGGTGGGGCGCGGATCGGACTGGGTCAAGGGCGGCAAGACGGCCGGTGAGGCCGCAGGCGAGGACTATACCGTCAATCGCTATCACCAGCCGAGCGACGAATACGATCCCAATTGGGACTGGACCGGCCCGCAACAGGATACCGCGCTCTACTATCGCCTAGGCCGCAGCCTGGCGATGTCGAACGCCTGGCCCAACTGGCACAAGACCGACGAATTTCGCCTGATCCGCGACAAGAGCCGCAGCGGCAGGAAGTAGTTCGATGGCAGACGCAACGGTGTGGATGCCTCCAGAATGGCATCCGCAGCACTGGCTGTGGGTCGGCTTCCCGCACGCTGCCGAGGAGTGGCCGGGGTTTCTTCCCCGCGCGCAGGAGCAGATTGCGGCATTTGCCAGCGCCGTTGCCGACAGTGGGCAGGAGGTGCGGCTGATCGTACGCGACGAAGCCAACCGCGCCCGCGCGGCTGCACTGTGTTCGGCCAAGGTCATGCTGGAAGTGCGCCGCTATGGCGATGTCTGGCTGCGTGATACCGGGCCCTTGGTGGTTGAGCGCGATGGCCGCGTGCAGGGCCAACGGTTCGGCTTCAACGGCTGGGGCGGCAAATATCTGATGGACGGCGATCAGGAAATTGGTGCCGAACTGGCGACAAGTGCCGGCTTGCCGGTCGCCACGGCCGATTGGGTGCTCGAAGGTGGCGCGCTCGATTGCGATGGCACCGGGCTGGTGATGACCACCGAGCAATGCCTGCTGAACCCGAACCGCAATCCGCAACTGACCCGCGCGGAAATTGAAGGGCGGCTGCACCGTGACCTCGGGTTTGATCGCGTGCTGTGGCTGGGCGATGGCCTGATCAATGACCACACCGATGGCCATGTCGATAACCTGGCGCGGTTTGTCGCACCGGGCGTGCTGGCCTTGCCGCGTGGCACCGGGGCGGATGATCCCAATGCTGCGATCTATGCTGATGCCAAGGCCCAGGCCGAAGCATTTGGGGTGCAGGTGCGCGAAGTTCCGTCGCCCGGATGGGTCGAAACGGATGGCCGGATTGAACCCGCCAGCTACATGAACTTTGCGGTCACCTCAAAGCTGGTGGTGGTGCCGATCTATGGCTCGGTCCACGACGCCGATGGCGTTGCGGCAATTGCCGAACTGTTTCCGGATCGTGAGGTTGTAGGGATCATGGCTGATGCGGTGCTGGCCGGTGGCGGCAGTTTCCACTGCGCCAGCCAGCAGATGCCGGTAATCTGATACTTTCCCCCGGCCCAAGCAGCGGGTAAGAGCTAAGTTCATGTCCAAACTCCTGCTCGCCTCGATCCACGATGTTGGCCCGCGTTTTGAACGCGAGGTCGATCAATTGGCCGAGCAGCTCAGCCGTATATTGGGCGGGCCGAAGTTCGCGATGCTGGTAGTGCCGGACCATTGGGGTGAGGCGCCGCTGGCCTCCAATCCGGCGTTCCAGCGCCGCCTGCGCGATTGGGCCGACCAAGGCGTCGAAATGTTTGTCCATGGCTGGTTTCACAAAGATCTGGCCGACCATTCCGGCGCCGCCGCGTTCAAGGCCAAACACATGACCGCGGGCGAGGGCGAGTTTCTGGGGCTGAGCCGCGAAGAGGCAAGCCGCCGAATGGCCGATGGCCGCAAGCTGGTCGAAGATGTGATCGGGCGCAGCGCCGCCGGGTTCATCGCCCCGGCCTGGCTCTATGGCGAGGGTGCGCTGGCGGCGCTGGCGGATAACGGCTTTGCTCTGGCCGAAGATCATATGAAGGTCTGGCAGCCGGCGACCGGCAAGGTGCTGGCCAAGGGCCCGGTAATCACCTGGGCGAGCCGTTCAAAGCCGCGCCAGCTCTCCTCGCGGTTCTTCTCTGGCCTCGCGCGGACCTTTCTGCATCCGCAGAAAGTGATGCGGATCGCGGTCCATCCGGGTGATACCACCGTGCCCGCGCTGATCCAATCGATCGAGCTGACCTACACCGCCTTTGCCGCGCGCCGCCCGGCCGGGCGCTATGCGGATCTGCTCGCCGCGTGAAGATCGCCGTCCCGATCCATTCGTTCGAACCCGGCGGGGTCGAGCGGGTTGCGCTGAACCTGTGTGCCGCATGGCAGGCTGATGGTGAGGACGTGACCGTGGTGCTGGGCCGGAAAGACGGCGCGATGGGCGCGAACGCCCCGGCGCTGAACTATGCGCTTGAGCCCGAACCGGTCCCGACCGCTGCGTTCGAGACGCTGTGGATGATCCGGGTGCTGCGACGCTATCTGAAGCGTGAGCCTGCCGACGTGCTGTTCGCCTCGGGCAACACCTATGCCGTGGTCGCGGTGGCGATGAAGTTGCTGCTGGGGCGGCGCTGTCCGCCCGTGGCGATCAAATTGAGCAATGATCTTTACCGCCGGGACATGATCGCCCCTTATCGCGCGGCCTATCACTGGTGGCTGCGCATCCAGGGCCGCTGGCTTGATCACTGTGTCGGCATGGCCCAGCCGATGCGCGCAGAAATTGCCGAGCTGATGCGGGTGCCGGATGAGCGGATCACGATCATCGAAGATCCATCGTTGCAAGAGGCGCAATTTGCGGCGCTTACCGCCTTGCCGCGCTCGGACCAAATCCCGCGCGCGCCGCACTATGTCTCGGTAGGGCGGCTTGCCGGACAGAAGAACTACCCGCTGCTGCTGCGCGCGTTCGCCCGGTTGGAAGACCCTGCCGCTCGCCTGACAATTGTTGGCGAGGGGAGCGAACGCGGCAAATTGGAGCTGCTCGCGGCGGAGCTGGGGATCGCCGATCGGCTCGATCTGCCCGGACACGTTTCCGATCCGCTGCCCTATTTGGCCAGCGCCTCGGTCTTTGTCCTGAGTTCCGACTATGAAGGCGTGCCGGCGGTGGTGATTGAGGCGCTGGCGGCGGGATTGCCGTTGGTCGCCACCCGCTGTTCGGTCTCGCTACCGGGGCTGCTGGGCGAGGGTGCGTTTGGCCAGTTGGTGGCGGTTGGAGTTGAAGCGGAGTTTGCCCGGGCGATGGGCTCTGTCTTGACCATGCCGTTCGATCCAGCCGCTGCGCGGGATGCTGCGGCGCCGTTCCGGATCGGCCGTGCGGCGAGGCGTTATCTCGATCTCTTTGCAAAACTGGCAGCCAACGGCTAACGGGACGCGGCGAATTCAGCGGTTGTTCATGGCCCGAGCGCCAATCGCGCGGCGATGCCGACCCGTGGATTTGATCTGACTGTTGGCCAAGCAGAGGGGCTGCGATCTATGCCAGAACAGAGCGCCACTTCCGGCGACGGCAAGCCCCGGCTTGAAATCCCGCTAGAGGTCGTCGAAGGCAAGCAAGGGACGCGGCTGGCCGGGATCTTCTCGATGCTGGTATCGCTGGCGCTGCTGGTGGTGGTCGCGATCCAGTTTGGCGATATCTCACTTGCCGAAGTCAGCGGGATGATCCCGACCAATCCACTGTTCTGGATGGTCTTTGCCGGATACTATCTGGCCGGACCGGTCAGCGAATGGTTCATCTACCGGCGGTTGTGGCAGATGCCGCTCGCCGGCCTTGGTGCGCTGCTGCGCAAGCTGGTCTCTAACGAAATCCTGCTGGGCTATCTGGGCGAAGCGCAGTTTTATGGCTGGGCCCGGGCTCGGCTGAAATTTGTCGCTGCACCGTTCGGGGCGATCAAGGATGTCACGATCCTTTCGGCGCTGGTCGGCAACTTTGCCACGCTGGCCATGCTGGTCTGGGCCTGGCCGTTGATCGCTTCGGGCCAGCTTGGCCTTGAAGGGCGGACCGTGTTCATTTCGCTGGGGGTGGTATTGGTCACCTCGTTTGTGATCCTGCTGTTCCGGCAAAAGCTGTTCACCCTGGCGAAAAACGATCTGTGGTTTATTTCCGCCGTCCATCTTGCCCGGATCGCGGCGGTTGTGATCTTTTCGGCGTGGATGTGGCATCTGGTTTTGCCGCAGGTCGAAATGACATTGTGGGTGATCATGGCGACGCTGCGGATGCTGGTTTCGCGTCTGCCGCTGCTGCCCAACAAAGATGTGGTTTTTGCCGGGATCGCGGTGTTCTTGTTGGGCCATGATGTTGAAATCGCCAGCTTGATGACTTTCATGGCGGTGCTGCTTTTGGTAACCCATTTGGTGGTCGGTGCGCTGTTTGCCGCGCTCGACCTGATTGATGCGGAGAAAGTGAAATGAAGCCTTTTCTGTTGGCCGCAACCGTGCCGCTGCTGCTGGCAGCTGGCCCAGCGCTGCGTTCCACCCCCGATCTGGGCAAGGCCGAAGGCCGCTGCCGCCCCGGGGAAGCCGGTCCGGCATTGCTGGTCGAAACCGTCGGGATGAAAGACCGCACTGGCAAGATGAAGCTGGAAATCTATCCGGCCAATGACCAGGATTTCCTGGCCGATGACAATGTGCTGATCGCGGCGGGAAAGACCTTTCGCCGGGTCGAAATTGACACACCGGCCAGCGGCCCGGTCGTGCTGTGTGTCCGCATTCCGGGCCCGGGCAGCTATGCCGTAACTGTGCTGCATGACCGCGATAGCAACCGCAAATTTGGCTGGAAGATCGACGGGATCGGCTTTTCGGGCAACCCCAAGATCGGCTGGTCCAAGCCCAAAGCCTCCTCAGCCCGGATGCTGGTCAAGAGCGGCGGGGTCTCGAAAATCTCGATTGTCATGAATTACAGGTCGGGTTTGGGCGTTGGGCCGCTGAAGACGAAGTAGGTGCGGATCGTCGACGTTTGCGCGTTTTACACCCCGCACGGCGGCGGGGTGAAAACCTATGTCGAGCAGAAGCTGCGACTGGGCCCGCAACTGGGCCATGAGATTGTCATTCTGGCCCCGGCTGACCGCTATGAGGTAATCGAACGCGGGCCGAACGCGCGGATCGTGACGATCCCGTCCCCGCGCTTTCCGCTCGACCGGAATTACTGGTATTTCGATGACGAGGACGCGCTGCACGATGCGCTTGATGCGCTCGCCCCTGATTTTGTCGAAGTCTCTTCGCCCTGGCGCAGCCCGTCAATTGTCGGGCGGTGGAGGGGCAAGGCGCCGCGCGCGCTGTTCATGCACGCCGATCCGCTGTCGGCTTATGCCTATCGCTGGTTCGAACCGGTGTTCAGCCGCGAGACGATCGACAGACGGTTCGAACCGTTCTGGCAGCATTTGCGGCGGCTGAGCGGAGAATTTGAGACCGTGGTTTGCGCCAGCAGCGAACTGCGTGACCGGTTGGACGAAGGCGGCGTGCCTAATACTGCGTTGATCCCGATGGGTATCGAGGAAGGCGTGTTCGCGCCCGAAAACCGCGATCCGGCGCTGCGGGCGCAATTGCTGGCGCTGTGCGATCTGCCCGAAAGCGCGGGACTGCTGATCGGGGTTGGGCGGCTCTCAGCCGAAAAGCGCTGGCCGATGGTGATCGATGCGGTGATGGCGGCCAGTGCCGATGCGCCGCTCGGGCTGGTCCTGCTGGGCGGCGGCGGACAGGAGCGCAAGATACTCAAGAGCATCGGCGGCAATCCGCATATTCAGTTGCTGAGGCCCGAGCGCAACCGCGCGCGGTTTGCCGCGATCATCGCCAGCGCCGATGCGCTGGTCCATGGCTGCGAGGCGGAGACGTTCTGCCTGTCCGCCGCCGAAGCCCGCGCCAGCGGAGTGCCGGTAATTGTGCCAGACCGGGGCGGCGCCGCCGATCATGCCGAAGCGGGCGCCGGGATTGCCTATACAGCGGCCAATCCCGAAGCCTTGGCCGAAGCGATCCTTGAAATGGCGGAACGCGGATGGCCGCGAACCACCAGTCCGGTGCAGACGATGCGCGGGCATTTTGAGCAGTTGTTCGAACACTACGCGACCTTGCCGCGGCGCGACTAATGGGCACGGCTACCCTTGACTCCGCCGCCGTGCAATTATAGTTACAATTGCAACCACCTTCCCCGGAGTAAGCGTCCCATGGCCGATCTGTTCGACAATCCCCTTGGCCTCGACGGTTTCGAATTCATCGAATTCTGCGCGCCTGAACCGGGCCAGCTTGAACCTGTGTTCGCGGCGATGGGCTTTACCCGGATCGCGCGGCACCGCTCAAAGTGTGTCGAGCTGTGGCGCCAGGGCGGGATCAATCTGATCGCCAACTATGAACCGCGCAGCCCGGCGGCGTACTTTGCGGCCGAACATGGTGCATCAGCCTGTGGGATGGGCTGGCGGGTCCGCGATGCGAAAAAGGCCTATGAGATCGCGATTGAGCGCGGGGCCGAACCGGTTGAGGTCCGCACCGGACCAATGGAACTGCGGCTGCCCGCAATCCGCGGGATCGGCGGATCGATCATCTATCTGATCGACCGCTATCAGGGCCAGGTTCATGGCGACCTGTCGATCTACGACATTGATTTCGTTTATGAGGCCGGAGCTGATCGCCATCCGGTTGGCGCCGGTTTCCATACGATTGATCACCTGACCCACAACGTCTATGGCGGGCGGATGGCACACTGGGGCGGGTTCTACGAACGGATCGCCGGTTTCCGCGAGATCCGCTATTTCGATATCAAGGGTGAATATACCGGCCTGACCAGCCGGGCGATGACCGCGCCCGATGGCAAGATTCGCATTCCGCTCAACGAGGAAGGCGCGTCGGGCGGCGGGCAGATCGAGGAGTTCCTGCGCCAGTACAACGGCGAGGGGATTCAGCACATTGCCTTTTCCTGTGAGGATCTGCTGGGTTGCTGGGACAAGCTGAAAGCGCTCGGCACCCCGTTCATGACCGCGCCGCCGGCGACCTATTACACGATGCTGGACGAGCGGCTGCCTGGCCACGGTGAACCTGCCGCCGAGCTGCAAAAGCGCGGCATCCTGCTCGACGGTTCCACTGCCGAGGGCGATCCGCGGTTGCTGCTTCAGATATTCTCCGAAGCGGTGATCGGCCCGGTGTTTTTCGAATTCATCCAGCGCAAGAAGGACGAAGGCTTTGGCGAGGGCAATTTCAAGGCGCTGTTCGAAAGCATCGAGCGTGACCAGATCGCTCGCGGGGCCATCGGAGTAAAGGAGCCGGCACAATGAGCGCAGTCCCCTCGCTAAAGCGTATCCACCACGTCGCCTATCGCTGCCGCGATGCGAAAGAAACGGTCGAATGGTACAGCCGCGTGCTCGGCATGACCTACACCACCGCGTTTGCCGAAGACAAAGTGCCCTCGACGGGCGAAGACGATCCTTACATGCACGTCTTCCTCGATTGCGGCGGGGGCAATGTGTTGGCCTTTTTCGAACTGCCACAGCAGCCGCCGATGGGCCGGGACGAGCAAACCCCTGCATGGGTTCAGCATCTGGCGTTTGAAGTTGAAGACCTCAACGCGTTGCTGGCCGCCAAGGCCTATATCGAAAGCCAGGGGATCGACGTGCTGGGGCCGACCTATCATGGCATTTTTCGCTCGATCTATTTCTTCGATCCCAATGGCCACCGGCTGGAACTCGCCTGCAACATCGGTACGCCCGATCAATATGCCGAGCTGCGCGCGGTGGCTCCAGCGATGCTGGCCGAATGGGCCGTCACCAAGCGCGCCCCGCGACACGCCAGCTGGCTGCATGAAGATCCGGCAGAGCGCGGCGACGCTTAGGCTTCGCCCGGCACCTTCACCCGGTTCATTGCCAGCGCGGCAGCCACCAGTGTCGCGGCGGCAAAAGCCAGGGTCCAGATCGGATCGCCGGGGAACCAGGCCTTCATGATCGATCCCATCACGGTTGCGACCAGCAACTGCGGGACCACCACGAAGACATTGAACAGCCCCATGTAGATGCCCAGCTTGGCCTGCGGCAGGCTGGAGGCGAGGATCGCATAGGGCATCGCGAGGATGCTGGCCCAGGCGATCCCGACGCCCAGCTCGCTCAGGATCAACCACTGCGGATCCCTGATCACGAAAAAGCTGGCAAACCCGGCCGCGCCGCACAGCAGCCCGAACATATGGGTGCGGACTTTGCCAAACCGGCTGGCGAGCAGCGGCAACAACGTCAGCGCGGCAATCGCCGCAACCCCGTTGTAGATCGAGAACAGCACACCGACCCAGTTGCCGCCATCCTGATAGGCCGCGCTGTTGGGATCGGTCGCGCCGAAGAAATCCTTGGCGACAATCGGCGTGGTGTTGAACCACATGATGAACAGCGCCGACCAGCTGAAGAACTGGACGAGGGCCAGCCGCTTCATGATGTCCGGCATGCCGGCGAAATCACCGACGATCCCGGTCAGCATCGATGCTGGACGGCCCGCGCGGGCCAGCCGGATCGCGATGTGGCTGATCAGGCCATAGCCGATCAGCAGCGCGGCCAGCAGATAGACCTCTTTCTCCAGCCCGAACTGGCTGGTGATCAGCATTGTCGCGGCCCCGGCCATGATCCAGGCGAACGGCCCGCGGCTGTCGCGTGTCGCCAAATTTGCCTCGGCGCTGGCGCTGGCTTCCTCACGCGCCGCAAAAGCAGCCATCTCTTCGGGCGAGTATTCCTTGGTGGTGATGACGGTCCACAGCACCGCAGAAAACAGCGCCGCGCCGCCCGCCCAGAATGAATAGCGCACCGTATCGGGGATCACCCCGGCGGCGGCTTCGTTGGCGACACCCCAGTGATCGAGCAGCCATGGGAACAGCGATCCGACAACCGCACCGACGCCGATAAAGGCGGTCTGCACCGCATAGCCTGCAGTATGCTGATCCTTGCGCAGCATATCGCCGACAAAGGCGCGGAACGGCTCCATCGAAATGTTGAGACTGGCGTCGAGCGTCCACAGCAAGATCGCCGCCATCAACAGTGCGCCGCTATAGGGCATCAGGAACAGCGAGAGCGCGGCCAGCAGCGCCCCGGCCAGAAAGTAAGGCCGCCGCCGCCCAAGTTTGCCCAGCCAGGTCTTGTCGCTCATGTGGCCAATCACCGGCTGGACCAGCAGGCCCGTTAAAGGCGCGGCGGCCCACAGCCACGGCAGATCGTCCATGCTGGCGCCCAGCGTCTGGAAAATCCGGCTCATGTTGGCGTTCTGCAGCGCGAAGCCGATCTGGATGCCGAAGAAGCCGAAGCTGATATTGGCCAGCCCAGCCCAATTCTGACGCGGTTTCTCCATGGCGCTTGTCCCTCTCCCCTTTATTGCGGCGATGGGTTGCATGTTGCCGCCCCCGCGACAACACGCATACGAATACCTAGCCCGCCGTGCTTTTGCGTACCACCAGCGTGGCCGGGATGGTTCCGGCAGGCATCGCCCGGTCCTCGATCTGGGCGATCAGGCTTTCGACTAGCAATTCGCCCCCGGTCTTGAGGTCCTGCACCAGGGTGGTCAGCGGCGGGGTCGTCAGGCTGGCGGCGGGGATATTGTCAAAGCCCATTACCGCCACGTCCTGCGGCACCCGCTTGCCCGCCTCGCTCAGCGCCTGGATCGCGCCGATCGCGATCAGATCGCTGGCGGCAAACACAGCATCAAAATCGGCACCGCTATCCAGCAGTTGTTGCGCGGCCTTGCGGCCATCGTCTTCGCCTGACAGCGCATCGGCTTGAAGCGCCGGATCAGCGCTATGTCCGGCCGCCGTCAATCCCGCGCAAAGGCCGCGATAGCGCTCGGCGAATTCGGGATAATGCTCGTCCGCTTGCCCCAGAAACGCAATCCGCCGCCGCCCCAGCGCCAACAGATGTTCACCGGCTTGCTGGCCGGCCCCGAAATTGTCCGAGCCGACCGTGGCGCCGATGTTGTCATCGCGGACCGAACCCCAGCGCACGAACAGCGTGTCGCTCGCCACCAGCTGGCTGAGCCGTTGTTCGTAAAGCGTGTAGTCGCCATAACCCAGCAGGATCAGCCCATCGGCACGGTGGCTATCCTGATAGCGGACGTGCCAATCATCTTCCATTTTCTGGAACGAGATCAGCAGGTCGAGCCCGCGGTTGGCGCTGGCCCGGGTGATCGCGCCCAGCATGGCGAGGAAAAACGGGTTGATATTGGCGCCGTCGGGCGTCGGGTCTTCAAAAAACAGCAGCGCGATGGTGTTGGAGCGCTGCGAACGCAGCGACGAGGCGTTCTTGTCGACCGAATAGTTCAGTTCGCGGGCGATTTGCTCGATCCGCTGGCGCGTCGCCAGGCTGACCGAGCGCGAACCGCGCAAGGCCCGGCTGACCGTCGGTTGCGAAACCCCGGCGAGGTAGGCGATGTCGAAACTCGTCGGCTTGGTGGAGCGCTTGCGGCCCATCCGTTCCTCCCGTGTTTCAGCAGCCTAGGACTTTGTTTTGGTCGCTGCAATCTGCCTGTTCAGACCGGGCAAATGCGTGTCTTGGCGCCGGCAGCTGTTCGCTATGCATAAAAAGGGTATACGTATGCTATCTTCACGCCAGCCCCCTTGCGGTCCTATCGACGGATCATTGCGGGAAAAAGCACCAATGCTCCCTGCACCAATCGGGTCTGAAAGCCGGGGCCCCAACGCAAACCGGCAGTCTTACAGGGAGGGTACCTAAGTGGCACTTCGCAACACGTATTTCGCTCGCCGTGGCGTATCGGCACTGGCCATTGCCATCAGCGCGCTCGCGCTGCCGGGCGCCGCCTTGGCACAAGAAGCTCCAGCTGACGAAGATAGCGGCGAAATCGTCGTGACTGGCTTCCGCGCCAGCCTCGAAAGCGCGATCAACAAGAAGAAGACATCCGACCAGATCGTCGAATCGATCTCGGCCGAAGATATCGGCAAGCTGCCAGATGCCTCGATCGCGGAATCGATTGCGCGTCTGCCCGGCCTGACCTCGCAGCGCCTCTCGGGCCGCTCGAACTCGATCACCATCCGCGGTTTCGCACCGGACTTCTCAACCACGCTGCTCAACGGCCGTGAACAGACCTCAACTGGTGACAACCGCGCGGTGGAATACGATCAGTACCCGTCGGAAATGATCAGCCAGGTCAACGTCTACAAGACACCGATGGCCAGTCTGGTCGGCCAGGGCCTGTCGGGCACGGTCGATCTGCGCACGATCCGTCCCCTGGCGGCCGGCAAGACCATCTTCTCGGTTGGCGCGCGCGGTACTTATGCCGACAATGGCAAGCTGAACGCCGGTTCGAAGGACAAGGGTTTCCGCGTCAACGGTCTGTTTGTCTCGCAGTTCAAGGATGACACCATTGGGCTGGCGCTGGGTGCGAGCTATGTCGACGAATCTTACCAGACCAAGGAATTCAATGCCTGGGGTTACCCGTCTGACGGCGGCAATGCGGTGATCGGCGGATCGAAGAGCTACAACACTTCGTCGCGGCTGACCCGTCTGGGTTTCAACGGCACGCTTGAAATCAAAGCGACGCCGAACCTGACCAGCACGTTCGATGCATTCTATTCGGACTTCAAGGACGACAACATCAAGCGCGGGATCGAAACGCCGCTCTATTGGTCGAGTGCGACTCTGCAGCCGACCCGGACGGTCGAAAACGGGTTCATCACGAAGGGTTCTTTCACCGGGGTGAAGGGCGTGGTTCGCAACGACGTGTTCCAGCGTAAATCGAAGCTCTATTCGTTCGGCTGGAACCTCGACTACAAGGGCGACGATGGCTGGGACGCGATGTTTGATGCCAGCTATTCGGGCACCAACCGCAACGAACTCGCGCTCGAAACCTATGCGGGAACCGGCCGGGCCGGCGTCGGCGCGACCGACACCCTTGGGTTCACTTCCGGGACCACCGGAACTGTGTTCACCCACAATATCAACTATGGCGACTACAACACGATCCTGCTCACCAGCCCGCAAGGTTGGGGCGGCACCCAGATCGCGGTTGATGGTACCCGGATCGATGGCGGGCAGGACGGTTACTACAATGACCGGATCGTCAAAGATAAACTCTATCAGGTTCGCGGCGGGATCACCCGGCACTTCGACGGCGCGCTCGAAAGCATTCAGGGTGGGATGAGCTATTCAAAGCGTACTAAGTCGCTGGTCCCTGATGAGTATTTTGTCGGTCTGGTCGCCAATACCACCGGCAATGTCAGCTTGGCCGTGCCGACCCAGTACCGGTTGGGCACAACCAACCTGGACTTTCTCGGCCTTGGGCCGATGATCAGCTATGATCCGCTCGCCCTGCTTAAGGGCGGGGTCTACAAGCTGGTCCCCAACCCCTATGGTGACGTTGTGGTCAAGAGCTATTCGGTCGAAGAAAAGCTGATGACCGGCTATGTTCAGGCCAATATCAAGGCCGATGTCGGCTCCGCCAAATTGACTGGCAACTTCGGCGTTCAAGTGATTTTCGCAGATCAGGGATCGGTGGGCGCTTCGGCAGCCTACCTGGGCAACAATCCGAACGGTTCGGCCAATATTGCCGCTGTGCCGCGTAACGCCAGCCATAGTTATACCGATGTGCTGCCCAGTCTGAACCTTTCGCTTCGCCTTGAGAGTGATTTCGTGATCCGGTTTGCTGCTGCGCGCGAAATCATCCGGCCGCGGCTCGATGATATGCGGGTCTCGACAAGTTACGGCGTAAGCTTCGGCGATCCGGGCGATCCAACCCGCTTCACCTGCCCTGTTGGACGGACCTGCTATGTCGTTCGCGGTGGTTCGGGTAATCCCAACCTTGAACCATGGCGGGCGAATGCGGTTGACCTGACGTTCGAAAAATACTTTGGCACCAAGGGCTTTGTCAGCCTCCAGTTGTTCTATAAGGATCTGAAAAGCTACATTTACAACGCGGATCTGCCGTTTAACTTCACCGGCTTTCCGACTCAGAATCCTGGCCTTGACGCCAACAACCTTCCGATCATCGTAAATCCGCAAGGCACACTGAATGTTGCTATCAACGGGACGGGCGGCTCGCTCTACGGGGCCGAACTGGCGGCAACCTTGTCGTTCGGCGAAGTGGTTCCCGCACTCGACGGCTTTGGCCTGACAGGCGGGGCGAGCTACACCAAGAGCAAGATCAAGCCAAATCCGGGCGGCAACGCCGAAGATCTGCCGGGCTATTCGCGGTGGGTCGTCAACGGTACGCTGTTCTTCGAAAAGGGCGGGTTCAACCTGCGCGGTTCGATGCGCTATCGTTCGACCTTCGTGGGTGAAGTCTCTGGCTTCGCGGCTAACCGCACCCGCCGCCGGGCTGCCCCTGAAACCATTGTCGATGCGCAGATCGGCTATGATTTCCAGGAAGGTTCGATACTCCCAGGTCTGTCGATCTACATCCAGGGCCAGAACCTGACCAACGAGCCGTTCGTGACCACCAACCCGGCCGATGCCCGTCAGGTGATCGACTATCAGGACTATGGTCGCCGGTTCCTGGCCGGGTTCACCTACAAGTTCTAAGCGGTCATGAGGGGGCTGGGGTGCGTGGCGGGACTCGAATTTCCGCACCGCACCCCGCCCGACCGTCTTGAACTCTGCCAGGTTTGCCGCTGTGATCGGCGTCTTGCCCGGAAAGGGGACAGGCGATGACTGAACCTACGATGCGGATTGTGATTGTCGGCGGAGGGACCGCCGGGTGGATGACGGCGGCTGCCTTGGCCCGCTTTGCCCCGCCGGGCTACACCATAACTTTGGTCGAAAGCGACGCGATCGGAACGGTCGGGGTGGGCGAAGCAACGATACCGGCGATCCGCCAGTTTAATGACGCGCTGGATATCGACGAAGGCGCGTTCCTCGCCGCCACAAAAGGCTCGTTCAAACTCGGGATCGAGTTTCAGGGCTGGCTGCAAGACGGGCACAGCTACATGCACGCCTTCGGCCCGGTCGGGCGCCAGCTCGGCCTGTTGCCGTTTCGCCATTTCTGGGCGCGCGGCCGCGCGCAGGGGTTGGCCAAGCCACTGGCGCATTACTCGGCTAACGAGCTGGCTGCGCGGACCGGCCGCATGGCGACCGATGCCAAGGGACCGGGAATTCCCGAAGTGCCCTATGCCTATCACTTTGATGCCGGGCTCTATGCCCAATTCCTGCGCCGCTATGCCGAAGCGCGCGGAGTTATCCGGATCGAGGCCACGCTGGCCGGGGCCAGCCGCGCCGACAACGGCGATATTGCTGCCGTCCAGACCGATGATTGCCGGGCCATCGAGGGCGAGTTCTTCGTCGATTGCTCAGGCTTTCGCGGCCTGCTGATCGAACAGGAACTGCACACCGGGTACGAGGACTGGAGCCACTGGCTGCCCTGCAACCGGGCGGTGGCGGTGCCGTGCGAACCGACCGGCAATTTCACCCCCTATACCCGATCGACCGCGCGAAGTGCCGGTTGGCAGTGGCGCATCCCGCTCCAGCACCGGATCGGTAATGGCCATGTTTTCTGCACCGACTTCATTTCTGAAGACGAGGCGACTGCGATCCTGATGGCCAATCTCGATGGTCCCGCCCTGGCCGATCCGCGCGCGATCCCGTTCGTGACCGGGCGGCGCAAGCAGATCTGGAACCGAAATGTGCTGGCTGTGGGTCTGTCGAGTGGGTTCCTCGAACCGCTCGAATCAACCTCGATCCACCTGATCCAGTCGGCGATCACCCGGTTGCTGACGGTGTTGCCGGGCCAGCAGATCGAACCCGCCGTGGTGGCAGGGTTTAACCGCCGCGCCGCTGCGGAATTCGAACATATCCGCGATTTCATCATCTTGCACTATTGGGCCAACCAGCGCGAAGGGCAGCCGTTCTGGGACCGGATGCGGGCGCTCGAATTGCCCGAAAGTCTGGCCCAGCGGATCGAGGAATTCCGCAGCGTCTGCCAGATCCAGCCCAGCCAGGACGAGCTGTTTACCGAAGTCGCCTGGTTTCAGGTGCTGGCCGGGCAAGGGCTGACCCCGCGCAGCTGGAACCCGATCGCGGATCGTTATCCGGCCGAAGAGCTGACCCGGTTCCTCGGTTCGGTTGAGCAGGCGGCAATCGAAACGGTGCGACCAATGCCGATGCACATCGATTGCGTTGCCGCTGTCTGCGGCGCGGCCAAGACGGAGATGGCGGCATGAAACGGTTACTCGGATTGACACTCGCGCTGGCCCTGACAGCCCCGCTCGCCGCTCAGCCGGCTGCCAAGGCCAGCTTCCGCAACCGCACGCCCGACCAAGAGGTGATCTATTTCGTCCTGCCTGATCGGTTCGACAATGGTGATCCCGGCAATGATCGCGGTGGGCTGACGGGGGACCGGTTGGTCACCGGCTATGATCCGACCCACAAGGGCTTCTACCACGGTGGTGACCTCAAGGGGCTGACCCGCAAACTTGATTATATTCAGGGCATGGGGATCACCGCGATCTGGTTTGCGCCGGTGTTCAAGAACAAGCCGGTGCAGGGCCCCAAAGGTGATGAGAGCGCCGGATATCACGGATACTGGATCACCGATTTCACGACCATCGACCCGCATTTCGGGACCGAGGCGGAGTTCAAGGGCTTTGTCGATGCCGCCCATGCGCGCGGGATCAAGGTCTATATGGACATCATCGTCAACCACACGGCTGATGTGATCCAGTACCGTGAGGCTGGCGATTATTCGTATCGCAGCAAGGCCGACTTTCCATTTTCGCGGCGCGGAGGAGTGGCCGGCGCGCCGATCAATCCGGGCTTTTTGGGCGATCACCGGCCGGGCCCGGCGAATTGGGCCAAACTGGCCGATCCTTCGTTCGCCTACACCCCGTTCGTGCCCACGGGCGAGGAGCGGGTGAAGGTTCCGGCCTGGCTCAACGATCCGACCTACTACCACAACCGCGGCAATTCGAACTGGGTGGGCGAGAGTGCGCTCTACGGCGATTTCGTCGGGCTCGATGATCTGGCGACCGAGCATCCGCGCGTGGTTTCAGGCATGATCGCGATCTATTCCAGCTGGATCGACCGGTTCGGGATCGACGGCTTCCGGATCGACACCGCCAAACACGTCAACGCTGAATTCTGGCAGGCGTTCATCCCGGCGATGCAGGCCCGGGCCAAGGCCAAGGGCATTCCCAACTTCCACATCTTTGCCGAAGTCGCGACCGGTGATCCCGATCCGGCGCTACTGGCCCGGTGGAGCCATATCGCCAATCTGACCGCGCCGATCGACATGGCCTTTGCGGCCGCCGCGCAGCGGGCGGTTTCGGGTAAGGCCGGGACCGAAGTGCTGGCCCGGATGTTTGAGGATGATCCGATCTACAAGGGCGGCGAAAAGGCCGCGCTGCGGCTGCCGACGTTCCTTGGCAATCACGATTTCGGGCGTTTTTCGATGTTCGTGAAGCAGGCCAACCCTGGCATCTCGCAGGATGAGCTGCTCGCCCGCACGATGCTCGGCCATGCCATGATGCTGACCCTGCGGGGGGTGCCGACAATCTATTCAGGCGACGAGCAGGGCTTTGTTTCGGACGGCAATGACCAGCTGGCGCGCGAGGATATGTTTGCCAGCAAGGTCGCGGCCTATAACGACAACGATCTGATCGGCACCGATGCGACCACCGCGCAGGCCAATTTTGATGTCCGCCATCCACTCTACCGCCTGATCGCAGAACTTTCTGCGGTGCGCCGCAGCACCCCGGCTCTGACCGGCGGCTTGCAGAAAATTCGGGCGTTTTCGGACAAGCCGGGCCTGCTCGCAATATCGCGGTTCGATCCCAAAACGGGCCGCGAAGTGGTGCTGGTGTTCAACACTTCGGCTGGGCCGATCACGAATAGGATTGCAGTCGATCCGCGCAGTCTTTCGTTTTCCACATTGGCCGGGCAATGCTCGCCTAACGCGGCTGCACCCGGCAGTCTTTCGATAACCCTGCCCGCATTCGGTTTTGCCGTCTGCGCGGCCAAGCCATAGGCCTCAGCGCTTACCCATGAACCGTCTGTCTCGCATCGAAGCCGCCGATCCACACGCCGCCGCTCTGCCGTGGTGGCGCGGAGCGGCGATCTATCAGGTCTATCCGCGCAGTTTCATGGATGCCAATGGCGATGGCATCGGCGATCTGCCGGGGGTGACTGCGCGGCTCGACTACATTGCCGCGCTGGGGGTTGATGCGATCTGGATATCGCCGTTCTTCACATCGCCGATGAAAGACTTCGGCTATGATGTGGCCGATTACTGCGGAGTCGATCCGATCTTCGGCACCTTGGCCGATTTTGATGCGTTGATCGCCCGCGCCCACGGCCTCGGCCTCAAGGTGCTGATCGATCAGGTTTATGCCCATACTTCTGATGAGCATGCGTGGTTTGCTTCCAGCCGCCAGTCACGCCATGGCGATCAGGCCGATTGGTATGTCTGGGCTGATCCCAAGTCCGATGGTTCGCCGCCCAGCAACTGGCAATCGGTGTTTGGCGGCCCGGCCTGGACCTGGGACGCGCGGCGCGGGCAGTACTATCTGCACAACTTTCTGCCCGAACAGCCACAGCTCAACTGCCATGTCCCGGCCGTTCAAGATGCGCTGCTGGGCGCGGCGCGGTTCTGGCTTGAGCGCGGGGTCGATGGCTTCCGGCTTGATGCGCTAAACTTTGCGATGCACGATCCGGCTCTGACCGATAATCCGCCAGCGCCCGATGATGGCAAATTGCGGACTCGGCCGTTCGACTTTCAGCAGCATCGTTACAATCAGTCGCACCCGGACATTGTCGGGTTCATCGAACGGATCCAGTCGCTGTGCGATAGCTATGGCGCGGTGTTCACCATGGCCGAGGTCGGCGGGCGGCAGGCACTGTGCGAAATGCACAGCTTTACCGCCGGTGATGGCCGGCTCAACAGCGCCTACGGGTTCGATTTCCTGTATGCCGAAGCCTTGACCCCAGCGCTGGTCGCCGCGGCGCTGGACAACTGGCCGCAAACCGCAGGCACCGGCTGGCCCAGCTGGGCATTTGAAAACCACGATGCCCCGCGCGCGCTGTCACGTTGGTGTGCGCCTGATCAACTTGAACCCTTTGCCCGCATGAAGGCGCTGCTGCTGTGCGCGCTGCGCGGCAACGTGATCCTCTATCAGGGCGAAGAACTGGGGCTGACCCAGGTAGCGATCCCGTATGAGCGACTGCAGGATCCCGAAGCGATTGCCAACTGGCCGCTGACCTTGTCGCGCGATGGCGCCCGCACCCCGATGCCGTGGGCAGCGCAGGATGAACATGGCGCCTTCACAGCGGGTATGCCATGGCTCCCGCTGGGCGAAGACAATCTGGCCCGCGCGGCCGACCGCCAAGATAGTGATCCCGCTTCGCTGCTCAACCTGACCCGGCTGTTGCTGAAGCTGCGCCGCGATCACCCGGCCCTGCGCCATGGCAGCGCCGAAGTGCTTCAGGCCGATCATGCCGTGCTGGCGCTACGCCGCAAAAGCGATCGAGGCGCGGTGCTGGCGCTGCTGAACCTGTCGGAAAACGCCGCCGCCTGGCCGCTGTGCGCCGGCCGCAACGGAACGGTTCTGGCAGCGGTAAACGGCGCCGGGATCGGAACCCTTCCGCCCTATGGTGCTTTGCTGATTGAGGAGAAGGACTGATGCGGTTGATCCGGTTGATGGGCGCCCTGGCGGCGCTGACGCTGGCCGCCCCGGCCTTGGCCCAGAGCGCTGCGCCTGTGATGGCCAGCTCGCCCGATGGCACGGTCAGCGTGGCTGTGACGATCGATGGCGATGGCCGTGCGGCCTATGCGGTCAGCCGCAAGGGCACAGCGATCCTGGCACCATCAAAGCTCGGTTTCCTGTTTACCGATGTGGTCAAGCTCGATCGGCGGATTGAAGTGACCGGGCAAGAACTCCGCGATTTTGACGAGACCTGGACCCAGCCGTGGGGCGAATGGACCACGATCCGCAACCATTACCGCGAGTTCAAGGTCCATTTCCGTGAAACGACGGCAATGGCTCGGGTGTTCTCGGTCACCTTCCGGATCTACAATGATGGCGTCGGGTTCCGCTACGAATTCCCCGACCAGCCCAATATGCGCCACACCAACATTGCCGAGGAACTGACCGAGTTCGCCTTTGCCAGCGACGGCACGGCCTGGTGGAAGCCGGCCTTCCTGTGGAACCGCGAAGAATATCTCTACAACAAGACCGCGCTTTCGGCCGTCGCCAATGCCGATACGCCGATCACGATCAAGCTGGCTGATGGCACCCACGTGGCGCTGCACGAAGCGGCGCTGGTTGACTATTCGGGAATGGCTGTGGCCCGGACCGAGGGCAACACCTTGCGCGCTGCGCTGCATCCCGGCGCGGGTGAGGCCAAGGTCCGCAAGCACGGCGCCTGGAACAGCCCCTGGCGCACCCTGATCATCGCCGATGATGCCGCCGGGATCTACATGAGCCACCTGATGCTCAACCTCAACGAGCCCAACAAGCTGGGCGATGTCAGCTACATCAAGCCGGGCAAGTTCGCCGGGGTGTGGTGGAACATGATCAAGGGCGAATGGAGCTGGGCCCGCGGGCCCAAGCACGGTGCGACCAATGAAAACGTCAAACGCTACATTGATTTTGCCGCCGCCAACGGCATCCCGCACCTGCTGGTAGAAGGCTGGAACGTCGGCTGGGATGGCGACTGGTTCGGCAACGGCCACGATATGGATTTCGCCAAGCCGACCGAGGACTTCGACGTCAAAATGCTGGTTGCCTATGCCAAGAAGAAGGGCGTCCGCCTGATCGGGCACCACGAAACCGGCGGCGCCGCCAGCCACTATGAAAAGCAGTTCGACAAGTCGTTCAAGTTTGCGGCCGACCATGGCTACATGGTGGTCAAGACCGGCTATGTCACTGACGCGGGCCAGATGGAACGCGAGGACGCCGACGGCAAAAAGTACCGCGAATGGCACCAGGGCCAGTGGATGGTGAACCACCAGCTGCGCGTGGTGCAGGTCGCGGCGCGCTACAAGATCGGGATCGACAGCCACGAACCGGTCAAGGGCACCGGTCTCCACCGGACTTACCCGAACTGGGTCGCCCGCGAGGGTATGCGCGGGATGGAATACAATGCCTGGGGCGGCAAAAACCCGCCCGAGCACGAAGCCAATGTGGTCTTCACCCGGATGCTCGAAGGGCCGATGGACTTCACCCCCGGCATTCTCAGCCTGAAAGGTGAGCGCGACAGCGATATCCTCTCAACCATCGCCAAGCAGCTGGCGCTCTATGTGGTGATCTATTCGCCGGTCCAGATGGTTGCCGATACGCCCGAAAACTATGCCAAGTACCCCGCGCCGATGAAGTTCATCCGTGACGTGCCGACCGACTGGTCGGAAACGCGGGTGCTGAACGGAGAGATCGGTGACTATGTCACGATCGTGCGCAAGCAGCGCGGGGCAGAGGACTGGTTCCTGGGCGCGGTGGGCGATGAAGAGGCCCGCACGGTCAGCTTCAAGCTCGATTTCCTGACCCCCGGCAAGAAGTACGTCGCCGAAGTGTACCGCGATGGCGAAGATGCCGATTACCGCACCACCAAACGACACTCGATCGTGATCGAGCAGCGCGCGGTGACCAGCACGGGTGAGATGACCCTGCGGCTGGCACCCGGCGGCGGCGCGGCGGTGCGGTTCCGGCTGGTCAAGTGATCGGGCGGCTGTGGCTGGCGTTGCTGGCGCTGGTCCTCGCCGGACCAGCGCTGGCCGCGCCTGATCCTGGCCGCTTCGTTGAGATTGAGTCGATCGCCGCTGCGGGCCTGCCCGATCAGCGGCTGACGATCTGGCTGCCGCCAGGCTATGACACGGCCAAGCGGCGCTATCCGGTGCTCTACATGCACGATGGCCACAACCTGTTCGATCTGGAGAAATCGAACTTCAACAAGATCTGGGCGGCGGATCAGGCGATGCTGGCGGCGACCGCTAGCGGCCAGGTTGAACCGCATATCATCGTCGGGATCTGGGCGCCGGGCCGTGATCGCTATCGCCAGTATCTGCCCAAGGACATTTATCAGGCTGCCAGCCCCCGGCTGCGCGGTCTGATGGACCAGATGACGGGCGGGCCGATCGTGTCGGACCTCTACCTCGTCTGGCTGACCGGGCCGCTCAAGCAGCGGATCGATAGCAGCTATCGGACCAAGCCGGGCCCGCGCCACACCGCGATTGCAGGTTCATCGATGGGTGGGTTGATGAGCTGCTATGCATTTATCAGCCGCCCCGATATCTATGGCCGCGCCGCCTGCGTCAGTTCGCACTGGCCAGCGGTCGATCCGACCAAACTGGCGGCTTCGGGCGATCCTGAACTGATCGCGCTGTGGGACCGCTGGTTTGCCGAACGGCTGGGCCAGGCCAAGGGCCGGCGGCTATGGCTCGATCATGGCACGGCCACCCTCGACGCTTTCTATGCACCCTATCAGCAGGCGGTCGATGCGCGGTTGACTGGCTCGCCGTGGAAGCGCGGGCGCGATTGGCAGAGCAAGGTCTATCCTCGCGCTGAGCACGAGGAAAACGCCTGGGCCCGGCGCCTGCCTGAAATTTTCATTTGGCTGCTGCGCAAGTAGTCAGAGCGGTCTTGGCAAGGCGGTCGTCGCTTTCAGTTTCTCCATTGAGAAGCTGGAACTGACATCGGCCAGATCGGGCACCGCGGCGATCAGCTTGCGATAGATCCGGTCATAGTGGGCAATATCGCGGACCACGATCTTGAGCAGGTAATCGACATCTCCGGCCATTCGGTGACACTCGCTGATTTCAGCAATGCCCGCGATGCTGCTGCTGAACGCCGCAAGCCAGGCCGGATCGTGGCGCTGGGTCTTGATCGCGACAAACACCGTGGTCGCCAGCCCCAGCTTGTCAGGATCGAGCAGGGCAACCCGGCGGGCAATGATCCCGCTTTCCTCCAGCCGCTTGATCCTCCGCCAGCAGGCATTGCTGGATAGGCCGACCCGCTCGCCGATTTCATGCACTGCCAGCGAAGCATCGGCCTGCAAGACGCCGAGGATCGCCCAGTCGATCGAATCCAGTTGCAATAATGGGTCATTCATTGGGATAGATTAACCGTCAAATCGGTAAATTTCCAGAAAAAAAATGATGCAATCGCCTGAGCGCCGAGGTATTGTTTCGGCAACACAGGGAGAATGCCGCATGGATCCGGTCAAGCTGTTTACCGAACACCCCGCCAGCGTCGGCGAAAGCTATGGCGAGCATCTGGCGATGGCCAGCGGGTTTGGCCTGCGGATGATCCTGGGCGGCTTCGCCTGCCTGATCCATGGCCTGCTGCCGTTCCTGTTCGTCCGCACCGGCAGCGCGCAGATTTCCGAACTGCACACTGTGATGGTTGCGAACCGCCGCCGCAATGTGATGCCAGCCGTGCTCGATTTCGTAATTTAATCGAGCAGCAGATAGGCAAAGGTCAGCGCGCAGACGAAGCTGGCCAAAGTGGCGGTCGCGACCGGAATGATCGCGCGCCAGCCCACTTCGAGCAGCAGGTCCATCCGGCTGCGCATTGCGGTGGCGGTCACCGCCAGCAGCAGCAGTCCTTTGGACAGAGTTAGCCCGCCTTTGGCCCAGTCTGCCGGGATCGTGATCAGGCTGTTGAGCGTGACCATTCCAAGAAAAGCGACGATAAACCACGGCAGCGCCAGCCGGCGCCACAACGGCTGGCCTTTGGCCTCGGCGGAAGGGCCGATCGCCAGACTGGTCAGCGCCACTAGCGGCGCGAGCAGTGCGACCCGGGCCAGCTTGACAATCGTCGCCTGCGCTCCGGCTGGATCGGAAAAGGCAAAGCCGCCGCCGATGGCCTGCGCCACATCGTGGATCGAGGCGCCGATCAGGAACCCGGCCTGCGCGTCGCTGAGCCCCAGTTGCATGGCGAGGATCGGATAGACCGTCATCGCCAGCGCGCTGGCCAGCGATACGCCCACGAGGGTTAGCGCGAACTGGGCCTGGCTGAGCCGCTCCTTGCCGATCACGCCATAGAGCGCGAGCGCCGCGCTGGCCCCGCAGATCGCGGTCGATCCGCCCGCCAGGATCCCGGCAAAACGCGATTGCCCGGCCAAGCGCGCTCCGGCCAGGCCAGCCAGCAGCGTCACCACCATGACCACGCCCAGCGCCGCAAACGGCGCCAGCCCAACCATCGCGATCTGCATAAAGGTCACTTGCAGCCCCAGCACCACGATCCCCCAGCGTAGGAAGGTGCGCGAGGCGAAATCCAGTCCGGCGTGGGTGCGTTCGTCCTGCGAGACGAAATTCAGCGCGAGGCCGACCAGCAGGCCAAGCAGGATAATCGGGAAACCGTAATGATCCGAAAGCCAGGCCGCCGCAGCCGCCGAAACCCCGCACATTGCAAGCCCTGGGAACAGCGGCGCGCGCTTGGCCGGAGCGGGAGTGCCATCGGCCAGTTGCAACTCGCCAAACAGGTCACCGCCATGCGGCAGATTATCCCAATCGACCCGGCCTGACTTACGCTGCATGATTCTCCCCCGCTGGCAGGGCGCTAGCACCCTCGCGCATCCTGTCCTGCGGTGTCATGCAGCAACTTTGCGGCGAACGGAAGCCCGTCCGCCGCACAGATTGGCGCTCAATGATCGCCCAGCGCTTTGTCCTCATTGGCGCGCTGGATCACATAGTGGCGGATCGCTTCGATCTGATCGGGGCTGAACTGGCCCTTCCACGCAACCATCCCGTTCTTGCTAAGCAAGCCATCGTGGACGATTTCCTGCCACAGCTTGGGATTGCCGAGCGCGACCGAGTGGCGCAGGTCGGGGTTCAGCGCGCCCGCCACGGCGGCGTTGCCATGGCAGACGCTGCAGCTGTTGGTATATAGCTTGGCGCCAAGCGCGAACTGGGCGGGAGTTCCGGTCAGTGGTGGTGGATCGAGTAGGCGCTCGGCGCTGACAGGCATGGCCGCCAACTGGCCCTTGGCGCCCAGTTTGAACACCATCAGCCGGCTGATGTTAGGGGTGATCTTGCTTGTCGCAAGCTTGCCCGCTGATACATCCCAAACGCCGCCCCAGCCGACCAACACCGCGACATACTGTTCGCCGTCGATCATGTAGGTCATCGGCGCGGCCAGAATCCCGCTTTGCGCCGGGAATGACCAGAGCTGCTTGCCAGTGTCGGCGGCATAGGCCCGGAACTCGCCAAGTGCAGTGCCCTGGAACACCAGGTTGCCGGCTGTTGCCAGCGTGCCGCCGTTGGTTGGGGTCTCCAACGGAACCTTCCACTTAACTTTGCCTGCAACCGGATCGAAAGCGATCAGCGCCCCGGTCATCGCGGCCTTGGTCGCGGCGCGGATCGCTTTGTCAGCCGGGATGTTGCCGGGGGTGGCGTCGATCCCCAGCTGGAAACCGGTAGTGCCGGGCTTCCAATCGGGATCGTGGGCATAGACCTGCGGGGTGTTGTTGGTCGGGATATAAACCAGCCCGGTGGTCGGGCTATAGCTCATCGGTGACCAGCTGTGCGCTCCAACCGCGCCGGGGAAGCCCAGGAACGGCTTGCCGGTCAGCTCGTACTTCGCCTCTGGATTGACGTCAGGCTTGCCAGTTTTGGGATCGAGCCCCTTGGCCCAGTTGATCCCGTCAACAAACGGCTTGCCCGAGATGAACTCGCCAGTTTTGGCATCCAGCACATAGAAGAACCCGTTCTTGGGCGCGTGCATGATCACGTGGCGTTTTTGCCCGCCGATATCGAGATCGGCGACGGTGATCTGCTGGTTGGAATCAAAGTCCCAGCGGTCTTCGGGGGTTTCCTGGAAGTGCCAGACATATTCGCCGGTATCGGGCTTCACCGCGACGATCGAGGCGGTGTAGAGGCTGTCGCCCGCGCCATCGGTGTTGCGATAGGCCGGGTTCCACGGCTCGGCATTGGCGGTGCCGAAATAAACGAGGTCGGTGACCGGATCATAAGTGATCGAATCCCACACCGTGCCGCCGCCGCCCAGCTTCCAGAATTCGCCCGACCAGGTCTTGACCGCCGCATCGAGGTGCTTGCCTTCTTGCGGCTTCGATGGATCGCCAGGCACGGTATAGAACTTCCACAGCTCATCCCCGCTCTGCGCGTCAAACGCTGCCAGATAGCCGCGGGTGAAGTATTCCGACCCGGCCGAACCGATCAGCACGCGACCCTTGACGATTCGCGGCGCGCCAGTGATCGCCATGTGCGAATCCTTGGGAATAGTCAGCTTGTCCCAGACGACCTTGCCGGTCTTCTGCTCCAGTGCGATCAGCCGCCCATCGAGCGTGCCGACATAGACCTTATCGCCATAGAGCGCGACGCCACGGTTGACCGCATCGCAGCACACATCGACCAGCTTTTCACGCGGAACCTGAGGATCATAGGCCCATTTCAGCGCCCCGGTCTTGGCGTCATAGGCTTTGACCATCGACCATGCGGTGGTGATGTAAAGCACGCCATCGTGCATCAGCGGGGTGGCTTCCTGCCCGCGCGCGGTATCGAGATCGGCGGACCAGGCCAGGCCCAGTTGCGATGCGTTGCTATCACTGATCTGATTGAGCGGAGAGAACCGTTGCTCGGCCCGATCCCCGCCATAGGTAACCCATTCGGCGCCCGGCCCCTTGGCGATCAGCTCGTCGGTGACGCCGGTGGTGGGCGGCGCTGAAACTTGTTTCCCGCAGGCAGC
>VFKS01000184.1 GCA_009885425.1 Novosphingobium sp. | reverse complement strand
TATGTCGCGATCGCCGACCTGCCGTGGGCAGAACAGAAGGCCAAGCTGCTCGATCCGGCGTTCAAGGCACAGATCCTGGCCGAGGCGAGCGACTATTCCGCAGTCAATCAGGACATCATCGGGCTGATCATGGTCGTCTGCGGCGGCTGGGGAATGCAGTTCGAAATGGGCCCGGAATTCAACTACGAACCGACCGCCGAAGAGAGCATCGCTGCTCGCGCCGCCGCTGCGGGCAAGTCGGGCGAAGAATATGCCTATGACCTGCTGTGCGAAGGTGATGGCACCGGCTTCATCTATCTCCCGATCCTCAACTACGCAGATGGCAATCTCGATTTCCTCGAAGCGCTGCAGAATAGCGATGATTGCGTCAATTCACTGTCCGATGGCGGGGCCCATTGCGGCACGATCTGCGATGCGGCCAGCCCGACCTTCATGCTCCAGCACTGGGTGCGCGACCGCAAGCGCGGCACGATTACCCTTGAAAACGCAGTGAAGCGCCAGTGCCGCGATACTGCGCGGCTCTATGGGCTCGATGATCGCGGCATCCTCGCACCGGGCTACCTTGCCGATATCAACGTAATCGATATAGATGCGATCAAGTTGGGCAAGCCGTGGCTGGCATTCGATCTCCCCGCTGGCGGCAAGCGATTGCTGCAGAAGGCCGACGGCTATGACTGCACGATCAAGGGCGGCGTGGTGACGTTCCAGAACGGCACCTGGACCGGCGCCACCCCCGGCGGCCTGATCCGAGGGCCGCAACAGGCAGCGATGCTGGAAGCGGCTGAGTAGGCCAAGCCACCCAAGAACCCGTCTACCCTGAGCTTGTCGAATGGCTGCTTTTTTGGGCGGTTGCGCATGAGGTTCGAAGAAGACGGCAGTGCTTCGACAAGCTCAGCATGGACGGGTTTGGAAGATATCTAGGAGAGAGTTAGTGACCATCGCCGCCGTCCGTGTGGGTTCGCCCGCCAATCTCGATACCCTGTTGCCCGCAACAGCCGCAGATCCGGGCCAGCCCGGACAAGGTCAGATCCGGGTCAAGTTGCAGGCGAGCTCGCTAAACTTCCATGATTACGCGGTGGTTTCGGGGATGATCCCGGCAGCGGCCGGGCGCATTCCGATGTCCGATGGCGCCGGTGTGATCGAGGCGGTCGGCGCTGGCGTTACCCAGTTCGAGGTCGGCGATCTGGTGGTTTCGACCTTCTTTCCAGACTGGATTGACGGTGCCCCGCCCGCCACCGCCTTTCGGGGCGTCCCAGGCGATGGCATCGATGGCTATGCCTGCGAAGCGGTGGTCACGCCCGAGCATTGGTTCACCCGCGTTCCAGTTGGCTACACCGCCGCCGAAGCCGCCACGCTGACCTGCGCAGGCCTGACTGCCTGGCGCGCGCTGTTTGTCGATAACGCGATCAAGCCGGGCGATACGGTGCTGATCCAGGGCAGCGGCGGGGTTTCGGTGTTCGCGCTGCAAATGGCCAAAGCGGCAGGCGCGCGCGTGATCGCCACCTCGTCGTCCGATGCCAAGCTCGAACGGCTGAAAGCGCTCGGCGCGGATGAGCTGATCAACTATAAGGAAAACCCGGCCTGGGGGATGAAGGCGCTGGAACTGACCGGCGGCGGCGGCGTTGATTGCGTGGTCGAAATAGGCGGCGCTGGCACGCTCGACCAGTCAATGATGGCCACCCGCGTCGGCGGACACGTCGCCTTGATCGGGGTGCTGGCAGGCTTTGCCGGACCGATCCAGACCGGCTTCCTGATGGCTAAGAACCTTCGAGTTCAAGGCCTGACCGTCGGCAGCCGCGCCCAGCAACTGGCGATGATCGCCGGGATCGAGGCCAACGGGATCAAGCCGGTGATCTCAGACCACTTCCCGTTGGTGAACCTTGCCGATGCCTTCCGGCATCAGATTGCCAACAAACACTTCGGCAAGATCGCGGTGGATATCTAAGAGGTTCGAAGCCATGACTGCATTTCTCCCCACGACCGGAAACTGGGCCATCGTGACTGGCGCTGGCAGCGGGATCGGGCGGATGCTGGCGCTGCATTTTGCTGCCTTGGGCCTGAAAGTGGCGGTGCTCGACATTTCGGCTGAAACTGCGGCCGAAACGCTGGAACTGGTCAAGGCCGCTGGCGGCTTTGGCCGGGCTGAGACCTGCGATGTCAGCGACGAAGCGGCGATCAAGGCGCTGGCGGAACGCTTTGCCGCCGATGGCATGACCCTCGGCCTGCTGTGGATCAACGCCGGAGTGGGCTCGGCTGACACCGTTGGCGCTGGCAAGCCCCGGACAATTCGCTGGCTTTACGAGGTCAATGTGCTGGGGGCGATCTGGACCGCGCAGGCATTCCTGCCTTTGCTGCGCGCAAACACCGGGGCCAGCCGTCACGTTGGTATCACAGCTTCAAGCGCTTCGGTTGTGCCAGTCAAAGGCCCCTTTACGCTCTATAGCCATACCAAGCAGGCGACCGCTGCGGTGGGCGAGGCCCTGACAGCTGAACTTGCCGGTGAAGATATCGGCGTGACGATCCTGTGCCCGGGCATCCTCAATACCGACATCTGGAATAGCGGCCGCGCCCGGCCAGAACGGCACGGGGGCGCGCGCAGCTTGCCCGAAGATGCCGGAGCACATTGGCGGAGTCAGCCAGGGCCTGAGGTTTTGGCCAGTGCGATCGATGCGGTTATGGCAGAAGGCGGCGGCTGGTGCATTGTCCCGACTGAAGGCAACACCGAACCGCTGATGGAGCAGCGCCACGCCGCCCAACGCAAGGGCCTGCGCAATCCAGAGTAATGATTTGCCTTCTAGATCAGGTGATTAGGGCCGGATCACGATCCCCACCGCAGGATCGGCTTTGCCTTGGACAGTGTCGATAAACGCAGCCGAAGCTGCCTCCAGCCCAGCGCGTTCGTCCACGCTCACCGCGCCGCCCGCTTCGCCCACGAACTGCACCCAGCTTGCCGCAACGGCCTCGCCAAAAGCCTTGGGCCCAAGCGCGGTGATCGCGGCGACGGCGTGATCGGGGGCGAAGAACAGCACGGGTGCGGGGCCTGGCAGCGGGCCATTATCGCGGCCAAATCCTTCACCCACGTGGGTCGCGCCGACCGTGCAGGAATACTTCAGATTATCGCCCAGCGCGGTGTGGATGGCGTGGATCACTTTGGCATTGCCGGCAAAATCGACCAGCACTGACGCTGCCCGGGGCAGCTGGGCAGTCTGATCATAAGCCAGCACCAGATCATAGAAGCCCCCGCTGCGGACGAATTCGACATTGCCGGATGAAGTCAGCCCGATCCGGCGGACTTGCGGCGATTTATCGCGCGCGACGCTGGCGGTGGCCATTGCGGTCTTGGAAGATGCGCTGGTGCAGATCAGGGTCTCGGCCCCGAACCAGTACTCGCGCCGCATCATGCTTTCGATCAGGAACCCGGTCTTGAACAGCGGGCCAAAAATCATCCGTTCGGCTTCTTTGGCGGGATTGTGTTCGGGATCGGCGGCTAGCCGGCTGTAATGGTTGTAGATCGGGCTCATCGGCTGGCGGTGCGCAGCGGCATCGGTAAAGCCGCTGGGCGAAACGCCATCTGGCAGCACATCGAGGCTCTCGGCCATCGGCAGATAGCCATAGACCCGTTCGCCCACAGCAATGTCTGGATGGCGCGATTCCGTAACCATCGCATGGCCCCACATCGGCACCACACCCCATTCGCCCTCACCCGGAAAGAAGTTCCAATAGCCAAAGGCATCGCCGACCACGGCATAGGTCACATTATTGGCGGTGACCGAAAAGCTCTCGATCTTCAGCCGGACTTCGCCGTCGCCCAGCAGCGGCTGATCTGCCGCAACTATGCGGGTCTGGACGATATCATCACGCTTGATCTGAACGGTGCGGCGCATGGTTTGGGCTCTCTGCTGGATCGACTGGCAGCACCTTAGCCCAGCGGGATCAGCCCTGCCAGCGGCATTCCCTGTCCATTGCTGGCCAGCCGCGGATCGTCCTTGTGGACCTTGGCCGCGCCCCAGCTGCCATCGGGGCGCTGGCCGGTGATGACCACCTCATCATCGCCGACCACGCCGAGATCCATATCCCGATCGGGCAGCACGGCGATCGCCTTGTTGCCGATCGTGACCAGCACCTGCTTGCCTTGCTGGAACGACATCACGGCCAAAGCCTTGATATCGTTATACCACGGCGCCTCACGCCAGCGCCCCGGCGCGCTGGGATCGACGGTGAAGTTGATCCGAAAGCCAAGCTCGCTGACCACAATGATCCGCGATTTGGCCGGATGCCAATGGTCTGGCACCGCATCCCAGACGAGGTAACCGCACATGAAATCAGCACAACGCTGAGGCCGGTCGGCGTAGATATTGCAACCCTTGCCGACGCTGCAATGCTGGCACCAATCACCCTTGCCGCTATCGGTTTCGGGGATTTTGAGGAGCTTGCAGCACAG
>VFKS01000162.1 GCA_009885425.1 Novosphingobium sp. | reverse complement strand
GTGATCCGCCACGGATCGAGCGGCGCGGTGCAGTTGATCGCGGGCAAAGTCGATTGCCCGGTGCTCAACGCCGGGGACGGCCAGCACGAACACCCGACCCAAGGCCTGCTTGACGCGCTGACCATCCGCAAGGCCAAGGGTGAGCATTTCGCCGGGCTGAAAGTGGTGATCTGCGGCGACTTGCTGCACAGCCGGGTGGCCCGATCAAATATCCATTGCCTGACCACACTGGGCGCCGAAGTGCGGGTCTGCGCCCCGCCTTCGCTGATGCCAGCCGGGATCGAGGCGATGAAGGTTGCGCCGTTTCACGATTTCGATGCCGCGCTCAAAGGCGCCGACGTGGTGATGATGCTGCGGCTGCAACAGGAACGGATGAGCGGGCAGTTCATCCCAAGCCCGCGCGAATACCGCCATCTCTATGGGCTGACGCTCGACCGGCTGGCGCTGGCCGCGCCCGATGCATTGGTGATGCACCCCGGGCCGATGAATCGGGGAGTCGAGATCGACAGCAATGTCGCCGATCTGGTCGGCAGGTCCGCGATAACCACCCAGGTCGAAATGGGGGTAGCGATCCGGATGGCCTGCCTTGACGTGCTGACCCGCAAAGCCCGCGGGCTGGAGGGCTGGGCATGAGCACTCCGCGTCCGCTGACGATCTATAACGGCCAGCTGATCCTGCCCGGCAAGCGTCCGGTGCCCGGCTCCTTGCGCAGCGAAAACGGCCTGATTACCGCGATTGGCGGGGCTGATCCGGGCCCTGATGATCTTACCATCGACGCCAAAGGCGCGCTGATTGCGCCGGGGCTGGTCGATCTGGGGGTGTTCGCGATCGACAAGCCGGCCTTTCACTTTGGCGGGATCACCCGGGCTGCGCTGATGCCCGATCAGGGCGTAGTGCTCGATAAGCCGAGCGCGGTGCGATTTGCTGCACAGTCCGGCAAGCCCGACCTGTGGGTCCATCCCTTGGCGGCCGCGACCCGTGATCTGGCTGGAGCCGAACTCGCCGAACTGGCGCTGATGCGCGATGCCGGGGCCAAGGCGGTCGCCACCGGGCGGCGCTGGATCGCCGATTCGGGCACGATGCACCGGCTGCTGTCCTATTGCGCAATGCTGGAGCTGACCTTGGTAACCCATGCCGAAGATGGCGGGCTGGCGGGCACAGCGGTGGCGACGGCGGGCGAGATGGCAACCCGGCTGGGCCTGCCGGCGGCTCCGGCCGAAGCCGAAGCGCTAGCGGTGGCCCGCGATATTGCGCTGGCCGAACTGACCGGCGCTCGGCTCCATTTCCGGCAAGTCACGACCCGGGCCGCCTTGGCACTGGTCCGCGCCGCCAAGGCGCGCGGGATGGCTATCACTGCCGGGGTCACTCCGGCCCATTTCATGCTGTCGGACGTCTCGATCGGCGATTTTCGGACCTTTACCCGCCTGTCCCCGCCGCTGCGCAGCGCCGATGACCGGCAGGCCGTGCTCGAAGCGCTGGGCGATGGAACCATCGACGTGATCGCATCGGGCCACGATCCACGCGGCCCCGAAGACAAGCGCCTGCCCTTTGCCGATGCCGAACCGGGCATGGCCGGGGCGGAGACATTGCTAGCTCTGACGCTCGGCTTGGTCCGCGATGGCGTGATCGACACGCCCCGCGCCTTCGAGCTGCTGGCGACCAATCCGGCGGTGCTGCTGGGGGTCAATGCCGGGCGGCTCGAACCAGGGGCAGAGGCCGATCTGGCGCTAATCGATCCGGAAAAGCCGTGGATCGTCAATTCAGACAAGATGGCCGCCACCGCCGGCAATACCCCGTTTGACCGGCAAGGCGTGCAGGGCCGGGTGCTGGCGCTGTTCAAAGGCGGCATTCCGGTCAGCTGAAACGCAGACCCCCTCCCGCTGGGTAAGCGCAAGGGGGCTGGCGTGGACTTATCGGTCCATTGATCCCGGCAGGTTATTTTTTGCGGGCATTGCTCGGCCCGGCGGGAGCCGGCTTGGGCTTGGCTGCGGCCATTACCGGAGCCTTGGGCTTGGCCCGGGCAGCATAGGCTGGGGCCTTGGCGGGACGACCGATGGTCGAATAGGCAAAGCAGACCCCGCCGCGCGATTTGACTTTCGAGCACAGTCCGCCCGCACCATTGTTATCAAGGCCGGTGGCGGCAACGCGCCAGAAACTCTTGCCGCGAACGATAGCGGGGGTGATCTTCATCTTGAAATTGCGCAGTTCAGGATTGTGCTTGGCGTAATAGCCCCAGGCCCGGCGGGCGCCCTGCTCGCTTGAGAACGAACCGAGCTGGATCGCGTGGCTGGTACCCTTGCCAATCACCGGAGCCGCAGCCCGGCGCGGGCGAAGGGCCGGCTTGAGCGCGGCCGGAGCAGCGACCGCAACGCGGACCGGCGCTTTCGGTTGAAACTTGGCTGCAGGCGCAGCGGCCGGAACGGCTACGGGCATCGCCACATTGGCCGGTTCCCCAAAGGTCGCCGCAAAGGTCTGTTGAGCCGGAACCGGAGCCGGAGCCACTTCGGCCTGTGCTGGTTGCGGCAACGAAGCCGGTGCAGCGACCGGCTGATACTGAGCCAGTTCAACCGGGTTTTCACTGGCGGCTGGCAGTTCGCCATTGGCGGCAACGGCGACAACCGGGGTCGCGATGCGCTGCGCCGCGGTTTCGGCAGCGAGCTGTTCCTGGTCCGAGCTAGCATTGAGCGCCAGCTGGGCAGGCATACCGCTGTCAGAGCGCACCGGGGCGCCGATCAGGCCGGCAACGCGCAGGCGGCCATCTTCGGGCTTGGCCTTGTGGGCCCAGTCACTGATCCGGCCGTCAAGCTGATCGGCGGGAACGTCTTGGGCAGCCATCACCCGGGCTTCACGCCAGCGACCATCGAGGGCGTAGGCATAAGCCAGGTTCTGGCGCAGTTTAGGGGTGTTATCGCCGCCGCGCAGCGAATCCGCCAGAATCGCAACGCCGCGGTTGCTTTCACCGGCCAGCGCATAAGCCAGGCCGAGGTCAGCCGCCGGAATGGCATCGCGCCAATCATCGAGGATCGCCACCGCTTCGCGGTTCTTGCCGGCGCCGATATTGGCGAGCGCAAGGCTGAGCGCGGTACGGGCCGAATTGTCGCCCAGCTTCATCGCATCGTTGAGCGATTGCGCCGCCGATTCGAACCGTCCAGCGCGCAGATAAGCGTGACCCAGCAGCGCACGATAGTTTGCTTCGCGCGGATTGGCGGCGACCAGCCCTTCGGCAAGGCTGATCGCCTTGTCGGTCTGTCCCTTCGACAGCGCCTTTTGCGCTTCGGCCAGCACCTTGTCGGGCGTCGGCTTGGCCACGACCGCGCTGGGGTTGAACCCGGCGCCAGCAGCGATGGCCACGGCCATAACCCCAGCCAGTCCCAGCGGGAGGACATTGCGGCGGATGCGGTTGGACGTCATGGGAGGTCTCCGTTCTTGATCAGTTTTTGCGCGTGTTCGCCACTTGGGCGGCGAATTGCGCGACATCGGGGAGTTCAGAAATCAGGTTATCGAGCGCCTGGGTCACCAGCGTCTGGGCGCTGCGGCCCTTGATCGTGCAGGCGAGGCGCAGTTTGAGGTGGCGTTCGGCATCGAGCCGCAGCGTGAAGGCCGCGCGGCGGCCGTCTTGCAGGGCCGAGCGGCGTTCCTTGGCAACTTTGTGCGAGCCAATCTGATTCGACAGGCCCCGCTGCTGGCGGACCACTTCGGGCAGGGCCACATCGCCATGGAGCGAGACAACTTCGCCGCCTTCATCATGGCCCATGTCGTTCCAGCCGAGATCGTCGTCCTGATCATCCTGCGAAACCGTCAGCGCGCTCATCGCGGCGCGCATCGCCGGGCGGGCACCGCCTTTGCGGGCGAGCAGCTTCGGGTTCAGCGAAGCAACGGGTTTGAGATCGCTCATGCCCCGCATGCTCCCTTAGGATCCAGCGACGCGGCGGCCGAAGCCCCCGGCCGGACGGTGAACGCCCTGGGTGCTGGTCACGCTGGTCGGCGCGGCGAAGACAGTGCGGCGGAAATTCTTTTCCAGCCGGTCCGAAATGTAGTTCCACAACGAAGTCACTTCGGCCGCGCTGCGTCCGTTGGGATCGACTTCCATCACTGTGCGGCCATCGATCATCGAGGCGGCAAAATCGGTGCGGTGGTGAAGCGTAATCGGGGCAACCGTGCCGTGCTGCGACAGCGCGACGGCGGCTTCTGAAGTAATCTTGGCTTTCGGCGTAGCGGCGTTGACCACGAAGATCAGCGGCTTGCCGGCGCGTTCGCACAGATCGACCGTGGCACCGACAGCGCGCAGATCGTGCGGGCTGGGCCGGGTCGGGACAACAATCAGTTCGGCGACCGAAATCACCGACTGGATCGCCATGGTGATTGCAGGCGGGGTATCGATCACGGCCAAACGGAAACCTTGCTGACGCAATACCGCAAGATCAGCTGCCAGCCGCGCGACAGTGGTCTGGGCAAAGGCGGGGAATTCTGCCTCGCGCTCGTTCCACCAATCGGCCAGCGAGCCTTGCGGATCGATATCGATCAAAACGACCGGTCCTGCGCCTGCCCGCTGGGCCTGCACAGCGAGGTGCCCGGACAAGGTTGTCTTGCCCGATCCGCCCTTCTGCGATGCCAATGCCAGTACTCGCAAAGCCGTTCCCCCTAAGAAAATGCGTCAAAACCAATTGGAGTTGACGGCGGGGATCGCAGATCGTTCCTAATTTTGGGTTAACGTGGGCGATCGCATTGGCACCCAAAGCGACTTTCTGCGGCCGATTAATCCATTGCTAAAACAGCGTTTACTATGACACTTTACTAGGCAATTCTGCCCAGCCAACCAATCCGGTGCCATCAGGCCCCGGCAAAGGCTAAGGCCGGGCGCAGCAGAACGGGAATTTTTGGATGGGCCGCAAAACCATGATCGCCGCCATCGCCGCTGCTTACGGGGCGATTCTTTCTGCTCCGGCGCAGGCCGATACCAAGGCCGGGGTCGATGCCTGGACCCGGGGAGACTTCCCCACGGCGGTCCGCGAATGGCAGGCCTCCGTGGCCAAGGGCGATGCCGACGCGATGTTCAACCTGGGACAGGCTTACAAGCTGGGCAAGGGCGTGCCGCAGGATCTGGCCAAGGCCGAAGAGCTGTTCGGGCGGGCTGCCGCGCTCGGCCACCTGCAAGCGAGCGACAATTACGCACTGCTGCTGTTCCAACGCGGGGAAAAGGCCCGCGCGCTGCCGTTCATCCGCGCCGCCGCCGATCGCGGCGATCCGCGCGCACAGTATCTGCTGGGGATCGCGCACTTCAACGGCGATCTGGTGCCCAAGGACTGGCCGCGCGCCTATGCCCTGCTCAGCCTGGCCCGCCAGCAAGGCCTGCCGCAGGCGGGCCCCGCCTTGCAGCAGATGGACGAATATATCCCGCTGGCCGAGCGCCAACAGGGCGTCGCCATGGCCGGAGAGCTTCAAGCCCAGGCCGACGCGACGCGCGCCCGCCAGATGGCTTCGGTCGATCTGGGCACACAAGTTCCAGCCGGAGCGGCGCCTGCGCCTGTTCCGGTCAAAGGCCCGACTGTGGTCTCGGCCAGCACTGCAGTCAGCGCTGCGGGCCGCGTTGCCGGGAATGACAGCCCCGCCACCGCTGGGGCGGACTACACCCGCCGCACCCCGCCGCCCGCGCCAGCTTCGGCACCGGCAGCAACCGGCAAGTGGCGGATTCAGCTCGGCGCATTCAGTCAGCTTTCCAACGCCGATGCGCTTTGGAACCGGGTCAGGTCGCGGCCAGAGCTGACCGGGCATCCCCGGCTCAACGTCAAGGCCGGTGCGGTGACCAAACTGCAAGCCGGCGGCTTTGCCAGTCAGGCCGCCGCGCAGGCCGCCTGCGCAAAGCTCAAATCGGCCGGTTTTGAGTGTGTCGCGATTTCGGGCTGAAGCGTGTCAGCCGCCCCCTCTGACCGGATCGACACGCTCGACCTGATCCGCGGGGTGGCCGTTCTGGGCATTTTGGCGGTCAATATCATCAGCTTTGCCGCAGCGCCCTCGGCCAACTATTCGCCCGATTTGCCCCAGTCCGGCAGTACCGCAGACCATTGGGCCTATCCGATCATGCTGGTGCTGTTTGAGGGCAAGATGCGGGCGTTGTTCTCAGTGTTGTTCGGGGCGAGCCTGCTGTTATTTGTCGCGCGTAGTGATGCTGCCGGACGCGACGGTGCCGTTTTGCAATTGCGCCGGCTCGGCTGGCTCGCCGGGTTCGGTCTGCTCCATTTTCTGCTGCTGTGGCAGGGCGATATCCTGTTCCTCTACGCTGTAGTTGGCGCGATAGCGCTGCTCCTGCGCCGTGCGCCAGCGCTGGCGCTGATCGCCTCGGCGCTGTTCCTGTTTTCGATCTGGCAAGGGTGGAATGCCTTCCAATGGCAGCCCGATCTGCAGGCCGAGGCGGCGGTAGCAGCAGGATCCGCCAGCCCCGCCCAGATCCAGACTTATACTGGGAATATGGCCTATTTCCGCACGGATGACCGCACCGAACTGACCGCCATGCAGCAGGATTGGCCCAGGCTGGTTGCCGACAAGCTGACCAAGCAATGGTTCAAACCACTGATCGCCGTGCTGTTCGTCAGCGGCGAGACGCTGACCTATTTCCTGTTCGGGATGGCGCTGTTCAAGACCGGCTTCTTCAATGGCGATTGGCCGCGCGGGCGCACCTTCGGGTTGGCGCTGGGCGGGATCGGCCTTGGCGGCCTCGCGACTGGCAGCTTTGCGCTGTGGGCGCACCAGGCGCACTACCCCGAAACCGCCATGCGCTTTGCAATCAGCTATGGCCTCAGCTTTGCACACCTGGCGATGGCGCTGGGTTATGCCGCATTGCTGGTCCTGCTGGCCCCGCGCCTGATCAAGGCGCGGCTGGGCCAACGGATCGCGGCGGCCGGGCGGATGGCGTTCAGCAATTACATCGGCACCAGTCTGGTGATGACTGCGCTGTTCTATAGCTGGGGTCTGGGCCTCGCCGGGCGCTATGGCCACGGCGCGTTGACCGGCTTCGTGGCGCTCGGCTGGGTGCTGATGCTGGCCTGGAGCACGCCCTGGCTGGACCGGTTCCGCCAAGGCCCGCTGGAATGGGCCTGGCGCAGTCTGACCGAACGGGCAGTGCTGCCGTTTCGGCGTTAGGTCTTGAACGGGTTCTTCGGGCTGCGCAGCATCAGCCGGACCGGTACGGCATCGAACCCCAGATCGCGGCGCATCGAGTTGACCAGGTAACGCTGATAGCTGTTGGGCAAAGCGTCTAGCCGGGTCCCGAACAGCACAAAGCCGGGCGGGCGGGTTTTGGCCTGCGTGATATAGCGCAGCTTGATTCGCCTACCGCCGGGTGCGGGCGGCGGGTTCTTGGCCAGCGCCTCGTCAAACCACTTGTTGAGCAGCGCGGTCGGCACCCGTTTGGACCAGGCCGTGCGCAGCTCGAAAGCGGTCTGGACCAGCGTATCGAGGCCCTTTCCGGTCCGCGCCGACAGCGTCAGCACCGGCAGGCCTTTGACTTGGCTCAGGCCATCTTCCAGCGCCGCCTTGACCCCGTTGAACAGGCCCGAGGCATCTTCGGCGACGTCCCATTTGTTGATCGCCACGATCAGCGCGCGGCCTTCCTCGATCACCATGCTGGCGATCTTGAGGTCCTGATGTTCCAGCCCGCGCGTCGCATCAAGCAGCAGCACCACGACTTCGGCGAAATCGACCGCGTGGCGAGCATCGGCCACGGCGAGCTTTTCGAGCTTGTCGACCACCAGCGCCTTCTTGCGCATTCCGGCGGTGTCGATCAACCGGACCGGGCGGACTTCATCGGTGGCGGGATCGGTCCATTCCCATTCGATCGCGATCGAATCGCGAGTGATCCCGGCTTCAGGCCCGGTCAGCAGCCGGTCTTCGCCCAGCATCGCATTGATCAGCGTGCTTTTGCCGGCATTGGGCCGCCCGACGATGGCGAGTTTGAGCGGCTTCTTGTTGAGCACCTCTTCGTCTTCCTCATCCTCTTCAGGAAAAGGTTCGAATTCGTCAGCGGCCACTTGCTCGCCTTCGAGCAGCGGCAGCAGCGCCTCGAACAGATCGGCCATCCCGGTGCCATGTTCGGCCGAGAACGGGATCGGATCGCCAAAGCCGAGCGCGAAGGATTCATAGACCCCGTGATCACCGGCTTTGCCCTCGGCCTTGTTGGCGATCACCACCACCGGGACCGTGCTTTCGTGCAGATAACGCCCGATTTCCTCATCGAGCGAAGTCAGGCCGGCGCGCGAATCGATCACGAACAGCGCCACCGTTGCGCCGACCAGCGCCGCCTCGGTCTGGGCGCGCATCCGCCCCGGCAGGGTGTTGGCGTCTTCGTCTTCCCACCCGGCGGTATCGACGATGCTGAAATCGAGCCCCAGCAGGTGCGCATCGCCAAACCGGCGGTCGCGGGTCACCCCCGGCTGATCATCGACCAGCGCGAGTTTCTTGCCGACCAGCCGGTTCCACAGCGTGGATTTGCCGACGTTAGGACGGCCGATGATGATAACTTGGGGAAGGGACATGGCGCCGCCCTGCGCCGGACGGCACTTTTTTGCAAGGGCTGCGCCGTTTCGGCCGGACGTGGACGGCACCAGACCGGCAAACTTTTGGCGGATCATGGGCCAAGTGTTGCCGCGCTGTTAACCATACTGCGCAGGCTGGTCATAACCAAGTCTGCTGCAAACAGTACCCATGAACTCGCGCCGTCTCTTGCTTGCCGCTGCCCTTGTCGCGCTGCCTGCGACGCCAGCCATGGCGCTCATTTCGCTGCCTGACCGGGCCGAAGTAGACGCCGCCGACAGTCCGCAGCTGCCGCCCTATCTGCAATGCGTGCCCTATGCCCGCCGGGTCACCGGGATCCAGATCTATGGCGATGCCCATACCTGGTGGGGCCAGGCCGAAGGGCGCTATGCCCGCGGATTCCGGCCCAAGGTTGGCGCGGTGATGGCGCTCAAGCCCAGTGGTGGTTCCACCCTGGGCCATGTCGCCGCGGTCAGCCGGATCGTCGACAGCCGCACGATCCTGATCCGCCATTCCAACTGGAGCCTGATCAACGGCCGCCGCGGCCAGATCGAAGATAACGTCAAGGTGATCGACGTTTCACCGGATAACGACTGGTCAGCGGTGCGGGTCTGGTACGCGCCATTGCAAGCGCTGGGCGGATCGCACTGGCCAGTGCAAGGCTTTATCTATCCGGCCAAGCCCAAGAAGGGCGAAAAGC
>VFKS01000508.1 GCA_009885425.1 Novosphingobium sp. | reverse complement strand
TTGATCGCCAATTCCTTGCCGCGCGAGAGGCAGCGGCGGAAGTCGGCGCGGAAGCCGTTGTCAAAGGCCTCGCCAGAAGGGGCCTTCATGTATTCAGCAGTCTGGCGTTCGGCTTCGGCGGTGAATTCCTTGCCAAGCTGGTCCGAGTCGGAATTGAAGGTACCCGCACGCATCAGCCAGTTGGCCCCGAATTCACGGGTTTTCTTCGACGCTTCGACCATTTCGGCCGAGGTCGGGTTCTTTTCGGTCCCGCCGAGCATCACGGTGGCCACGACCATGGTCGCGGCGCAGCCAAGCGATTCCTTGTAAGCCGCCGGATCAGTGACCGCTGCCGCAGCGGTCTGGGGCAGCACGATTGCAGCGGCCAGCAGAGCGGCCGGATAGAGCGAGGAAAAGCGCATAGTCAGGTCCCTTGTTGACATGACAAACCCCGGCCCGGCTCCCTGAGGGGAAACGATGCCGGGGCCTGCCACGCGTTACCGCTTACTTCTTGGTGTTTTCCTGGATCGCGGCATAGGCTGCCTTGCCCAGGTTGTTGCAGGTTTCAAGGTTGTCGCCGACCAGCTTTTCAGCGGCGCCATCCTGCCCGAGCGAATTGAGCATGGTGCCGTTCTGCGCGAAGACTTCTTCGGCAACGGCCTTGGAATCCTTCTTGCCCACCGCCGAAGCGACCACGATCAGCGCGGCAGCCTGGTTGGTGAAGGTTTCGGCCGAGGCCTTGTTTTCCGGCTTGTCCTTGCCGTCGCCGGTGCTCATCACTTGGCTGAGCAGCATGTTGAATGCGGCGCAGTGCGTCAGCTTTTCATAGGACAGATCATCGCCTTGCGCGGTCGCAACCGTTGGCATGGCCATTGAAAACAGCGCCGCAGCGGCGGCCAGTGTACGGAACTTCATAATCGGTAACCCCTTGTTCGATGGTGTCGGGAGGGTATCGCCCCCGTCACTCGCACCCGTCAGCAGACAATCTGCTGACCCAGATTCGAGAACCAATCCCCGGACCTAGGTTTCAGCCAATACGAATGCCCTGTCCAACATTTTTGCTTTCGAGTGCCTGAATGGCACGTTTGCTGTTGTTAAGTGGTCACTACAGTCAGAATTCCAGCTCGCCTTGTAATTTCGCGCCAGCAAGTGCGGCGGCGGGCATGTCTTCGTCCAGCGCGGACAGGGTCAGTCCGACCAATCGGACCGGTTGGGCCAGCGGCAGGACTTCATCAAGCAGCGCGTGGCTGATCGCAGTGAACTCGGTCAGGCTTGATACCGGGTGAGGCAGGCTCCGGGCACGGGTCATGCCAGTGAAGTCCTTGTGCTTTAGTTTGAGCGTCACGGTCCGGCCTTTGGTGTTGGCCTTTTCAATCCGCTCCCAGGTGATCGTGATGATCCGCTCCAGCACTTCGCGCAGTGACGCGCCTGAAGAGATATCCTTGTCGAGCGTGCGTTCCGCGCCGAGTGATTTGCGCGCGCGGTTGGCCTTGACCCGGCGCAGATCGATGCCGCGCGATGCCCGATAGAGGTAATCGGCCTGGATCCCGAAATGCTCGCGCAGGAAATGAAGGTCGCGCGCGGCCAGATCAGCGCCGCTGACGATCCCCAGTGCGGCCATTTTCTCCGCGCCGCGCGGGCCAACCCCGTGGAAACGCCGCACCGGCATCGCTGCGACAAACGCTGCACCCTCATCTGGCCGGACCAAGCAGAGCCCGTCTGGCTTGTTCTGATCGCTCGCCAGCTTGGCGATGAACTTGTTGTAGGACACCCCGGCACTGGCAGTCAGGCCGGTTTCGGCCTTGATCCGGGCGCGGATCAGCTCGGCAATTCGGGTCGCGGAACCGATCCCCTTCAGGTCTTCGGTGACGTCGAGATAGGCCTCATCAAGGCTCAGCGGCTCGACGTGGGGGGTGTAGTCCAAAAAGATTTCGCGGATCTGGCGCGATATCGCGCTGTAGACCGCAAAGCGTGGCGGACGGAAAACCAGCTGCGGGCAGAGCCGCTTGGCAGTGACCGAAGGCATGGCCGAGCGGCAGCCGAATTTTCGCGCCTCGTAAGAGCAAGTGGTCAGTACCCCGCGCGGGCCGTCCCCGCCGACCGCGACTGGCTTTCCCCGGAGCGTCGGATCATCGCGCTGTTCGACGCTGGCATAGAACGCATCCATATCGATGTGGATGATCTTGCGCAGGCCGCTGCCGGTCTCCTCCTCCTCACCTGAATCGGGCAGCGTTTCGTCCATCCGCGCACCCTAGCCGCTGCATAGTGCATCCGAAAAGGCTGAACAAAAAAGGGGGTAGCGCAGATCGTTGGGACAGGCCATGGCCGCGCCATGCCCGCCGCCGCCCTTTCCCCAACCCGCCAGATCGGCGAGCGCGAATTTGTGGTGCTGATGGCGTCGCTGATGGCGCTGGTCGCGCTGAGCATCGATTCGATGCTGCCGGCATTGGGCGAGATTGCTGCTGACCTGAATGCTGGCGAGCCCAACCGGCGCCAATTGGTGATCGGAGTCTATCTGTTCTGCGCCGCGCTGGGCGCGCTGCTGCCGGGTGCGCTGGCGGATCGGTTCGGGCGGCGGCCGGTGCTGTTCGGGGCTTTGGCCTGTTACACTGTTCTGGCCCTGGCCTGCGCGCTGGTGACCGATTTCAACTCGCTGCTGGTAGTACGCGGGCTTCAGGCCTTTTTCAGTGCCGGGCTTTCGGTCCTGCCCAATGCGATTATCCGCGATTCCTATGAAGGTGACCGGATGGCGCGAATGATGTCGACCACCGTATTGGTGTTCATGGCGGTGCCGATGCTGGCGCCGAGCTATGGTCAGGCGATCCTGCTGTTTGCCGGGTGGCGCTGGATCTTTGGCTGCACCGCGCTGCTGGCGGTGGCAGTGGCGGTGTGGGCTTGGCTGCGGCTGCCCGAATCGCTCGATCCGGCGAACCGGCAGGAAATGCGGTTGGGAGCAATCGGAACCAACATGCGGCTGGCGCTCAGCGATCGCGGCTCGATCGGCTATGTCATCGGGGGCGGCGTGCTGTGGGCCGGAATGTTTGGCTTCCTCAATTCCTCGCAGCAGTTGGTGGCCGAGCATTTCGGCGCGGCCGAGCGGTTTCCACTGCTGTTTGCAGTAATGGCCGGCACTATGGCAGTGGCCAATCTGACCAACGCGCGGATCGTTGAACGGTTCGGCGCGCGGCGGGTTTCGCACTCTGCGCTGTTTGCCTTCATCGCCGTGGCCATCCTGCAAATCTGGCGAGCGTTTAGCGGGACCGAGCAGTTGTGGGATTTCGTCATGCTGCAATCGGCGCAGATGTGCCTGATCGCGTTCATGGGCGCCAATTTCACCTCGATCGCGATGCAGCCCTTCGCGCGGATCGCCGGCGCGGCGGCATCGGTGCAGATGTTCCTGCGTTCGATCCTGTCGGCTGTGCTGGGGGCACTGATCGGGCAGGCCTATGACGGCTCGGCCCGGCCGCTGGCGCTGGCACTGTTTATCGGCGGCGTTCTGGCGTTGGGGTTGGTGCTGTTCAGTGAAAAGGGCAGGCTCTTTCGCCGGCTCCATCCTCCCGCTACGAAGCAGTTATGACCATGCAGACCTATGATTTGGCCGTAATTGGCGGCGGCGTAAACGGAGCTGGGATCGCCCGTGATGCCGCCGGGCGCGGCGCCAAAGTGCTACTGCTGGAAGGCGGCGATCTGGCGCAAGGGACCAGCTCGGCTTCGACCAAGCTGATCCACGGCGGCCTGCGCTATCTCGAGCATTACGAGTTCGGCCTGGTCCGCGAATCGCTGGCCGAGCGCGAGGCGCTGTGGAAGATCGCCCCGCATATCATCCACCCGCTGCGGTTCGTGCTGCCGTACGTGGAAGGGCTGCGGCCGCGCTGGCTGCTGCGGCTGGGGCTGTTTCTTTATGACCACATCGGCGGGCGCAAGAAATTGCCCGCAACCCGCACGGTCGATCTGCGCCGCCATCCGGCTGGTGCCGCGCTGAAGGGCGGGTTCGCCACCGGGTTCGAATATTCCGATGGCTGGGTCGATGATGCCCGGCTGGTCGTGCTCAACGCCAAGGATGCGATGGAGCGCGGCGCGGCGGTGAAGACCCAGACCCGCGTCACCTCAGCCAAGCGCGAGGGCGATCTGTGGCGGATTGAGGCCGGGAACGAGATTTTCTTCGCCCGCGCGCTGGTCAACGCCGCCGGGCCGCGGGTGCTTGAGGTCGAGGCGATGGCCGGGGAAACACCCGACTATGCGATGCGGCTGGTGCGGGGCAGCCACATCGTGGTTCCGGCCATGTTCGACCATCCATACTCCTATTTCTTTCAGCTGCCCGATGGCCGGATCTTCTTCGCAATCCCCTATGAGCGGCACTTCACCCTGATCGGCACCACCGATGTCGATCACGATGGCAATCTCGACAAGGTTGAGGCCAGTGCTGAGGAAATCGCCTATCTGTGCGACGGGGCCAGCCGGTACTTCGACAAGCTGATCACTCCCGCCGATGTGGTCTGGACCTATTCGGGGGTACGCCCGTTGGTCAGCGACGGCTCGGACAAGCCCGAAGCGGCAACCCGCGGCTACCGGCTGGACCTTTCTGAGGCCGAGGCGGGGGCACCCTTGCTGTCGGTCTATGGCGGCAAGATTACCACCTATCGGCACTTGGCCGAGGAAGCGGTGGACATGATGGCCGCGCGGCTACCTGCGTTGTCTGGCCGAGCCTGGACCCGCAGTGCTGCCCTGCCCGGCGGGGATTTTGCGATAGATGGGCTGGCCGCGCTGACCGCCGAACTGGCCCGCGACTTTACCTTCCTTAGCGCCGACAACGCCGACCGGATCGCCCGCGCCTATGGCACCCGCGCGCGGGTCTGGCTGGAGTGCGATCAGGGCCGCGATTTCGGCGGTGGCCTGCGTCAGGCCGAGGTTGACTATCTGGTGGCCGAGGAATGGGCGGCCAGCGCCGAAGATGTGCTGTGGCGGCGGACCAAGCTGGGGCTGCGGTTGAGTAAGGCTGAGGCTGCTGGGTTGACGGAGTATCTGGGGGGATAGCCGGCGCGGGGGCTTCGACAGGCTCAGCCTGAGCGGGCGGAGTGTAACGCCTGTGGTCTTGCAGGTATGAACCCCAAACCAACTCCGCTCAGGCTGAGCCTGTCGAAGCCCGTCCGCTACCTAGCCCCGAGCGCGCCCCACGCCAGCGAGGCGAATTCACACAACAAGGGCCGCGTCTCCCTTGGATCTATGATATCCTCAATCCCGAACTTCTCCGCCGTGCGGAACGGGCTCCGCACCTGATTGAGCCGCGCCCGGATTGCTTCCAGATGCGCCGGGCCATCTTCCGCCGCTTCGATCTCGCTCTTGTAGGCGACCTCGATTCCGCCTTCGATTGGCAGGCTGCCCCAATCACCGCTGGGCCAGGCGAAGCGGTACTGGAATGCCTCGGCATTGCTCATGGCGCTGCCGGCGATGCCATAAGCGCGGCGGATCACCACGCAGCACAGCGGGACCGTGGCCTTGTAGATCGCGTTCATCGCCTGGACGCCATAGCGGATTGTGCCGGTGGTTTCGGCGGCCAGCCCGATCATGAAGCCGGGGTTGTCGACCAGATGGACCACCGGCAGGCGGAACTGGTCGGCCAGCTTGATGAA
>VFKS01000438.1 GCA_009885425.1 Novosphingobium sp. | reverse complement strand
TCGGCTACGATATAGGTCTGCGCTACCTGCCCGCGCGCCACACCCAATGGGTAAGCAACCGGCGGCGCCTCATCGGCTTGCTCGGCCCGCGCGGCAGGTGCCGCAATCGCCGCACCCTGGTAGCCGCGCCAAGCCGGAGCAGCCTCGCGCACCGCCCCACCTGCGAGCAGCGAACCCAGCGCCGGGGCAATCGGTTCCGCCTGCCAATTGCCCATCGCCGATGCCGCCGGTGCCTGTGCAGAGCGCTGCCCTGCACCTTCCAGCGCATGGCGCAGGCCCGAAACGATGAAGCCGCGCACGAATGCCGGATCGCGGAACCGCACTTCGGTCTTGGCCGGGTGGACGTTGACGTCGACTTCCTCGGGCGGAATGTCGAGGAACAGCGCCAGCACGGCATGGCGATCGCGCGCCAGCATATCGGAATAGGCCCCGCGCACCGCACCGACCAGCAGCCGGTCCTTCACCGGGCGGCCGTTGACGAACAGATACTGGTGATCGGCCACACCCCGGTTGTACGTGGGCAGGCCAGCAACCCCGGTCAGCTTTGAACCGCCCCGTTCCAGCGCGATCGCCACCCCGTCTTCGGCCAGTTCGCGCGCCACGATCCGCGCGACCCGCACCGCCAGCTCCTCGCCCGGCTGCACCGCCAGAATGCGGCGCCCATCATGTTCAAGCACAAATCCCACATCGGGCCGCGCCATCGCGAGACGGCGGACCACATCGAGGCAGGCGGCATACTCGCTGCGGGCAGAGCGAAGGAACTTACGCCGCACTGGAACCTTGCCGAACAGGTCCTCCACCCGGATCCGGGTGCCCGGCGGAAGCGCAGCCGGGCCTTCCTCGATCACTGCGCCGTGATCGACCACACGGCGCCAACCTTCGCTGGCGCTGCCCGGGCGGCTTTCTAATGTCAGCCGGGCGACGCTGGCGATCGAGGGCAAAGCCTCACCCCGAAAGCCGAGGGTGGCGACCAGTTCGATATGTTCGTCGGGCAATTTGGACGTGGCGTGGCGTTCCAGTGCCAAGGCCATTTCGTCCGGACCCATCCCGCAGCCGTCATCGGTCACTTCGATCCCGGCCAGTCCTCCTTCGGACAGGCG
>VFKS01000009.1 GCA_009885425.1 Novosphingobium sp. | reverse complement strand
TGGGCCTCGCCGATCCGCAGGCCTTGGTGCAGTGCCTCGCCGCCAAGGATGCCTATCAGTTCCTGGGCTCCCCCGAGGGCGAACTGGCGATCGTCCAGGCCTGCCTCTACCTCGCCACCGCACCCAAATCGAACGCGGCCTATGCGGCGCAGAAAGCCGCGTGGAAAAGCGCCAAGGAAACCGGCAGCCTCTCACCCCCCGCCAATATTCTCAACGCCCCGACCAAGCTGATGAAGGACATCGGCTATGGCAAAGACTATGCCTATGACCACGAGGCCGAGGACGGCTTTTCCGGAGCCGATTACTGGCCCGAGGGGATGGAGCCGCAGGAATACTACCGCCCGGTCGAACGCGGGTTTGAACGCGAAGTGCTGAAGCGGCTGGAATGGTGGGAGAAGAAACGGGCCGAGCGGCGCGGGGAATGAGCCTCGGTCGGTTTCAGCACTTTGCGGCAATCGACTGGTCCGGCGCGGTTGGCGAGCGGCACCACGGCATTGCTGTGGCGTTGTGCAGCGCAGAAAGCGGCGCCCCCGCGCTGATCCGCCCCGGCCACCGCTGGTCACGCAGTGAGGTGCTGGACTGGTTGCTGAGCGAACTGCCCGCCAAGACGCTGGTTGGGTTCGATATGGGGATCAGCTTGGCCCATGCCGATGCAGCCGCGTTCTTCCCCGGCTGGGCGGACACGCCTCAAGACGCGCGCAGCCTGTGGGGCTTGATCGACCAGCTGTGCGCCGCCGACCCGCACCTGTCGGTTTCCAGCTTCGTCGATCACCCCGAAGTCGCCCGCCATTTCCGCCGTCATGGCGGCCGCGAAGGTGACTTGTTCGGCGGCGGGCGCGGGCGGCTCCGGGTGACTGAGCTGGCCCAGCAAACGATGGGCTGCAAACCCTATTCCAATTTCAATCTGGTCGGCGCGGCGCAGGTCGGCAAATCGAGCCTGAGCGGGATGCGGTTACTGCACCGATTGGCGGGGCGCCTGCCGGTCTGGCCGATCGACCCGTTGCCATCGACAGGGTCTGTCGTAACCGAAATCTACACGACCATTGCCGCCATGGCGGCTGGACGCAGCGCGGCAAAAAGCAAAGTGCGCAACTACGCGGATCTGAACAGCGCACTGGCCGCTTTGGGCTCGGCTGCGGTTCCCGGCGAAGGCCCGATAACGGATCACGCCAGCGACGCCCTGATCACTGCCGCATGGCTCCGCACCGCCGCCCACGACCCGGCACTGTGGAACCCTGCGGGCCTCACCCAGCAAATTGCCCGAACAGAGGGGTGGACCTTCGGCGCCCGATAGTTCTAAGGACGCCTGCACATAAGGCCACGTTGCCGGCTTAGCTCAGTTGGTAGAGCACCTGATTTGTAATCAGGGGGTCAGGGGTTCGAATCCTCTAGCCGGCACCACTTTTCATGGGATCGAGCAATCCATGCTTGCAGAGATGATCCAGCGCCTGTTCGAACGGTCGCTTGACGGCGCGGCGCAGGCACAGGCGCGTGACGGCGGGTGGAACGCTGCCTTGTGGGTAGAAATTGCAGAAATGGGCCTGCCGCTGGCGCTGCTTAGCGAAGAACAGGGCGGGTTCGGGCTGTCGATGGCCGAGCAAAGCGAAGCGCTGACCCTGCTGGGCAAGCTCGCGGTACCACTGCCAGTGGCCGAAACGATGGGTGCCAATCGGCTGCTGGCCAAGGCCGGACTGCCGCTGGCCGATGGCCCCGCAGGGCTGGCCCGGGCTGATCATCTGACGCTTGAGAACGGGATCCTGACGGGCCGGGTCGAACGGGTCGCATGGGGCGAGAATCTTGACTGTCTGGCGCTGGCGGTGGGCGATACGCTTTACCGAGTCCCGCGCGGTGGCTGGTCGCTGGCCGAACCGGGTTTCGCGGTAAACTTTCACCCGCGCCCGGCGCTGCAGATTCGCTGGGAAGTCGATGCCCAGGCCCCGGCCCCGCATTGCCCGCTGGCCGAAGGGGCGACGCTGCGTGCGCACCAGATCGCCGGAGCAATCGAGGCTGCGCTCGACATGACGCTCGATCACACGGCGACCCGCGTGCAGTTCGGCAAGCCGCTTCAGAAAAATCAGGTGGTGCAGCACGAGCTGGCCAAATTGGCCGGGGAACTGGCCTGCGCGACCGCCGCTGCTGGCCTCGCCGCCGAAGCGCTGGAGCGCGGCGACGCGCTGGGCGTCGCAGCCGGATCACTGCGCGCCCGCGAAGCTGCCGGGACCGCTGCCGGGATCGCCACCCAGATGCACGGCGCGATCGGCTTTACCCGCGAGCATGACCTTCACCTGTTCACCACTTCGCTGTGGGCCTGGCGCGACGAATTTGGCGGTCAGGTGTTCTGGGCCAAGCTGCTGGGCAAGGCCGCAATGGAGGCTGGCGGCGATGGCTATTGGCCGATGGTGACCGCACTATGAGCAACATCCCGTTCCCCGCCCCGCCGGTCGATAGCGCCGAAGTGCTTGCGCTGCGCACAGAATTCCGTGCCTTTCTGCACCAGCAACTGGGCCACCGCACTCCGCGCCAGCGCAGCGACAACTGGTATGGGTTTGACCGGGGTTTCAGCCTCGAAATGGGCAAGGCCGGTTACCTGGGGATGACGTGGCCCAAGGTGTTCGGCGGGCATGAGCGCTCAGCCT
>VFKS01000138.1 GCA_009885425.1 Novosphingobium sp. | reverse complement strand
TTCATACGGTCGATTTCGGCGGTGCTCATCGGCAGTCCTTCCCGGTTTTGATTTGCCACCCTTCTTCCGCATCTCGGCGGCGAAGGCAAGCCGAGCCCATATGCCGGTGGCGATTGCCATTGTTGCGATGCAACATTAAACGGGCGGGAATAGTCATCCATCCCCCTGAAAAGGCAGCAGCGCCATGGCCCAGATTTCCGCTTCGGACCCGATTGTCATCCTCTCCTTCGCCCGCACTCCAATGGGCGGAATGCAAGGCGTACTGGCCGATGTCAGCGCGACTGATCTTGGCGCGACGGCAATCAAGGCTGCGGTCGAGCGGTCCGGCGTCAATGGCGCCGATATCGAGCGGGTCTACATGGGCTGCGTGCTCCCCGCTGGCCTTGGCCAGGCTCCGGCGCGGCAGGCCACGATCAAGGCTGGTTTGCCCAAATCGGTCCAAGCGACCACTGTTAACAAGGTTTGCGGATCGGGCATGCAGACGCTGATCATGGGGGCTGAGGCGCTGGCGGCCGGAACCATCGACATGGTTGTGGCGGGCGGAATGGAGAGCATGACCAATGCGCCCTATTTGCTCAAAAAGCACCGTTCCGGCGCGCGGATCGGGCACGATACGGCTTATGACCATATGTTCCTTGATGGGCTGGAAGACGCCTATGAAGCGGGCCGGGCGATGGGTACTTTCGCGCAGGATACCGCCGATGCTTATCAGCTGACCCGCGAAGCGCAGGACGCCTATTCGATTGAATCGCTGCGCCGCGCCCAGGCGGCAATTGCCGACGGCGCCTTTGCGGGCGAGATCGCCCCGGTCACTGTGGTCAGCCGCAGCGGCGAAGTGGTGGTCGATACCGACGAACAACCCGGCAAAGGCCGCCCGGACAAGATCCCGACGCTGCGCCCCGCTTTCGCCAAGGACGGCACCATTACGGCCGCCACCTCCAGCTCGATCTCCGATGGCGCCGCCGCGATGGTCGTGACCCGCGCCAGCGTTGCCAGCGCCAAGGGGCTGAGCCCGGTCGCAACCGTCGTGGCGGTGGCCGCCCACGCGCAAGAACCAAAGGATTTCACCGTGGCCCCGGTCGGTGCGATCAACAAGGTTCTGGCCAAGGCGGGGTGGTCGCTGGGTGATGTTGACCTGTTCGAAGTGAACGAGGCCTTCGCCTGCGTTGCGATGTTCGCAATGCACGACCTTGGCATCGATCATGCCAAGATCAACGTCCACGGCGGCGCGACTGCGCTGGGCCATCCGATTGGCGCCTCGGGCGCGCGGATCGTCACCACGCTGATCGCCGCGCTGCAACGCCACGGCAAGAAAAAGGGCATTGCCAGCCTGTGCATCGGCGGGGGTGAGGCTACTGCCGTGGCGATCGAACTCGTCTGATTCGAGAGCGACAATTTGTGACAATCTGGCGGGGAAATCTTACATCTGGTTTTCCCGTCGTTCAGGCTTTTCCGGCCAATTTCCGGCCTGTGGCGAGGGTTAATCCGACCCGCCACATTCCGTTCCAATCGGGAGAATAGCCATGAATACCAAGCTGATTGCCCCTACCCTGATGGCCGGCGCCCTGATCGCCGGGCTGAGCCTGCCTGCTGCGGCCCAAGCCCGCGTCACGCGCGCCGAGCTGCGCCATGACGTGCACCGCGTCAACGAAGAGCGTCGCGATGTGCGCGGAGAACGCCGCGAGCATGATCGCGCCGGAGTGCGCGAGGAACGCCGCGAGCTGAAGCGGGCCAAGAATGAACTTCACCGCGACGCCCGGCGTTATCACCGTCAGCATCGCCATCATTGAAATTGGGCCCGTGTGGGGGAGCTACCATGCTCCCCTTCACGCTTGCGCATCTGGCCGGTCGGAGTAAGCTCAGCGACTTCTTGAACTTACGGGAGAGTTCCGATGCGTTACCTTGGCCGTTTGGCAGTTGCTACGTCGATCACCCTTGCCCTTGCCGGTTGCGGCAAAAAAGAAGAAGCGCCCGCGCCCGCGGCAAGCGAAGTAGCCGCCGCAACGGAAGCTGCCGCGCCCAAAGCGCTCCCTACACCAGGGGTATACGAAGTGTCTGACGCCAGCGGCAAGGTCGTTGGAACCACCACGATCAACGCCGACGGCAGCTATGCCGACGACTCGGTCGGAAGCCCGCGCGTGGCAGGGATTGTCAAAATGGTTGATGGCAAGACCTGCTTTGATCCCTCAGGCAAGGCGCCTGAGGAATGCTTTACCGACAGCGCCGCTGCGGCCGATGGCAGCTTTACTGCAACCGACGCCAAAGGTGCCGTAATGACGGTGCGTCCCAAAGCGAAGTAAAGGGCCCGTGGGGGAGCCTCAGGGCTCCCCCGCCCCCCAGATCCGGTCCTGCGCGACAAAACCCTTGCGCGGGCCGACGGCAAAGCCGCACCAGCCCTTGGCGCAGTCACCCAGCTCGCCGATCACACCGGGGGCCAGGCGCCACAGCAATTTCGATCCCCCGCCCGCACCTTCGCGCATTTCGGCTGGCTCAGTGCCCTGAATATAGCCGCCACGCTTGCGGGCCAGCAGACTGCCGAGCACCCAGCCCTTGGCGCCGCCTGGATCCTCGACATAGCGCCAGCCTTCTTTCATCCGCAGAACCTTGAGCGGCAGCAAGGGCCGCTTGTAGACCCAGATGATCCGGTAGTCCTCGCCCGGGCCAACCCGCATATTGACCTCTTCCGAGCGGACCGTGGCCCAATAGGGGGTCTTGGCAGCGTCTTGCGCCAATGCGGGCACGGTGAAGAACAACAGGGCAAGGACTGTAAGCAAGCGGGGGAAAATGGTCATGAGTCGCTGATAGCGCGCTTGGCTGGCAGGCTTCAAGCCGCTTGACCACTTACCCCGCCCCGGCCTAGCGATTTAGCTATGACAATCGTTTCCGATACCAAGCTGACCCGCCGGATCGCAGGCAAGCCTCGCGTTCATGTGACCAGGCATCTGCTCCCCTCGGTCGAGGCGCGGATGGGCGAGCTGTTCGACGTGGTTCTAAATGTCGAAGACCGCCCGTTGACCCGTGACGAGATGATCGCGGCAATGGCGCAGTCGGACGTGTTGGTCCCCACGGTGACCGACAGGATCGACGCCGAGATGCTGGAGGCGGCGGGCGGGCGGCTCGGCCTGATCGCCAATTTCGGCGCCGGGATTGAGCATATCGATCTGGGCGCCGCGCGCGCGCGCAAGGTGATTGTCACCAATACTCCCGGCGTTTTCACCGACGACACCGCTGACCTCACGATGATGCTGATCCTCTCGGTCCCGCGCCGCCTGGGCGAGGGTAGCCGCCTGATCCGCGACGGCCAGTGGACTGGCTGGGCACCGACCGCGATGCTGGGGCATTGCATCGGCGGCAAGCGGCTGGGGATCGTCGGGATGGGCCGGATCGGCCAGGCCGTGGCGCACCGCGCCCGGGCTTTCGGGATGGAGGTGGTCTATTACAACCGCCACCGCCTGCCTTCCAGCATCGAGAACATGTTCGGGGTCAGTTATGAACCTGATCTCGAACAGCTTTTTGCCCACGCTGACGTGCTGACGCTGCATTGCCCGGCAGGAGCGGGAACGCACCATATGGTCAATGCCGCTCGGCTCGCTGCCATGAAGCCAACCGCCTATCTGATCAACACCGCGCGTGGCGATTTGATCGATGAAGATGCGCTGGTTGCGGCGCTGCAAGGCGGCCAGATTGCCGGGGCCGGGCTCGACGTGTTTGCGCGCGAACCGCAAGTCGATCCCCGCCTGATCGCCTTGCCCAATGTGATCACCCTGCCCCACCTCGGCAGCGCGACGATTGAAGGCCGCGCCCATGCCGGGGAAAAGGTCATCGCCAATATCCGCTTCTGGGTCGATGGCCACCGCCCGCCCGATCAAGTGTTGGAAGGCTGGGCATAAGGGCCAGCCTCACGCAACATTGGCAAAGTCAACGCCTTGCCAGCTACGCAATCCTTGCATTAAGCCCGCGCACGTAAAGAATCGCGAGCGCCGCAAATCAGGCGCCCGAGGGGGAGCAGCCAATGCGTACGTTTAACGCCCTATGTCTTGCCGCAGTCGCTGCGCTTGCGCCGACGCTGGCCTGGGCCCAGCCTGCAGCAGAGGACGCGCCCGAACTCGCGGCGGGTGTGCTCAACAGCGGGGATACGGCGTGGGTGCTGATCTCTGCGGCGTTGGTACTGCTGATGGCGATGCCGGGGCTGACGCTGTTTTATGGCGGGCTGGTCCGGGCCAAGAATTTCCTTTCGGTAATGGTGCAGGTCGGTGCGATTGTCGCAGTGGTTTCGGTGCTGTGGATCATGTTCGGTTACAGTCTGGCCTTTGGTGAGGGAACGACCGGTTGGATCGGGAATCTCGATCTGTTCATGCTCAACA
>VFKS01000378.1 GCA_009885425.1 Novosphingobium sp. | reverse complement strand
CGGGGTGTCTGAAGGCGTGCTGCGCGGGATGGTCAACGCGGGGATGCTCGAGCCGGTAACGGTCGATATCGACCGGGCCTATCCGCAGGCGCGCGCCGATCATCACCGCCCGGTCCTGAGCGACGAGCAGCAGAATGCGGCGGTGAAATTCGTCGCCGCCGTCGAATCGCGCACGTTTCGCCCGTTCCTGCTCGACGGGGTAACCGGATCGGGCAAGACCGAGGCCTATTTCGAGGCGATCGGCGCGGCGCTCGACATGGGGCGGCAAGTGCTGGTGCTGCTGCCCGAGATCGCGCTGACCGAGAATTTCCTCGCCCGCTTTGCAGAGCGGTTCGGCGCCGCGCCGGTGGTCTGGCATTCCTCGCTCAAGCAGGCCGAGCGGCGCCGGGCGTGGCGGGCGATCTCGCGCGGCGATGCCCAGGTGCTGGTCGGGGCGCGTTCGGCGCTGTTCCTGCCGTTTGCCGACCTCGGCCTGATCGTGGTCGATGAGGCACACGAAGTCTCGTTCAAGCAAGACGACGGGGTGCGCTATAATGCGCGCGACGTGGCGGTGATGCGCGCCCGGTTCGAGGGCGTGCCGGTGATCCTCGCCAGCGCGACCCCCGCGCTCGAAAGCCTCCAGATGGCCGAGGCCGGGGTTTACGAGAAGGTCGATCTGCCCGCGCGGTTCGGCGGCGCGACGCTACCCTCGATCGACACGCTCGACCTCACCAAGAACCCGCCGCCGCGCGGGCGCTGGCTTGCTCCGCCGCTGGTCGCGGCCCTGGCGGCGCGGCTGGAGCGCGGCGAACAGGCGCTGCTGTTCCTCAACCGCCGCGGCTATGCCCCGCTGACGCTGTGCCGCCACTGCGGCTACCGCTTCAAATGCCCCAATTGCAGCGCCTGGCTGGTCGAGCACCGCCTGTCACGCCGCCTCGCCTGCCACCACTGCGGCCACGAAGTGCCCCCGCCCGAGGCTTGTCCCGAATGCCAGACCCCCGATTGCATGGTCGCCTGCGGCCCGGGGGTGGAGCGGATCGCCGATGAAGTGGCCGAGGTTCTGCCCGAAGCGCGGGTCGCGGTGGTTACTTCGGACACGCTGAACAGCCCCGAAAAGATCAGCGCATTTGTCGCTGCCGCCGAAGACAAGCTAATCGACGTGATCGTCGGCACGCAGATCGTCACCAAGGGCTATCATTTCCCCGAACTCACGCTGGTCGGCGTGGTCGATGCCGATCTCGGCCTTGAAGGCGGCGATCTGCGCGCCGCCGAACGGACCTTTCAGCAGGTCACCCAAGTCGCGGGCCGCGCCGGCCGGGGCGAAAAGCCGGGCGAAGTCCTGATCCAGACCCGCCACCCCGAAAGCGCCGTAATCGCCGCGCTGGCGGACGGAGACCGCGACGCGTTCTACGCCGCCGAAGCGGAAGCGCGCAAAGACGCCGGCGCCCCGCCATTCGGCCGCTGGGCCGCGATAATCGTCTCATCCGAAACCGAAGCCGAGGCGCGCGAAGCCGCCCGCGCCGTCGGCGGCAGCGCCCCAAACCTGCCCGACGTCATGGTCCTCGGCCCCGCCCCAGCGCCCTTGTCACTCCTGCGCGGCCGCTACCGCTACCGCCTGCTGATCAACGCGCGCCGCTCGGCCAAACTGCAAGATGTGATCCGAGAATGGCTGAACCCGCTGCAATTCCCGCAAGGCGTGCGGGTGCAGGTGGATATCGATCCCTATTCGTTTGTTTGATCACACTGGATCGGGTGCGAAAGAGTGTGAATTTCCGCCTTATTACTATGAACCAAGAGACTTTTTTACAAATGCCCTGTCAACTTCGGTTGCTGTGATTTTCAGCGCGTTCAAAACAGCATCAGGACGAGAAAATCCGGGTCGCGACGATGAGAAAGAGCAGCACCGACAAGCTGCCAGATCGTGCCGGTGTAGGAAAGCGCTGGCTAAACCTGCGTAACCCAAATCCAATCTCGTCATCCCGGCGAAGACTTGGGGCCAGCCCAGGCAATCGGGACGCGGCTGCGTCCTCTCCCGGTTGGTCAGTCCCCACCTTTCGCCGCGATATCGGTGCGATCAAGCCAAGCCAACAGTCCGGCGTCAGCCGGCGTTGGCATAGGGTACGATTTCCCCCGCAAACACAGCTTTCGCCTGTCCCGCCAGCCAGTCCATCGTCGCGGCCCATGGCCCGTGGCCATAAGAAATCCGCGCCACCCCGCAGGCGGCCAGTTCCGCGCGGGTCCCGCGGCCCGGCCCCCACAGGATGTTGACCGGCAGCGTGGTCGCCGCGCAGATGGTCTTGATCACCTGATGATCGCCCAGGAACGGAACGAACAACCCGCTCGCTCCAGCGCTGGCAAAGGCCTCTGCCCGTTCCAGCACGGCGTCGATCAGGTGCTGACCATAGTCTTCTGGCTTGATCCCCCGATAGACATCGGTGCGGGCGTTGACGAACAACCCGGTGCTGGCCGCAGCCGCAACCCGCGCGGCCGCTTCGGCCACGGGGAGCAAGGCAGTTTCGCCCGGCATCCGGTCTTCCAGGTTGATCCCGGCTGCCCCGGCATCAACCGCTCGGCGCACCGAGAAGGCAACATCGGCAGGGGTCGCGCCATAACCGGTTTCAAAATCGAGCGTCACCGGCAAGTCGGTCACCGAAACGATCCGCTCCAGATTGCGCAGTGCGTCCTCGATCGAAAAGTCCTCGCCATCCTTGAAGCCTTGCGCTTCGGCCGCGCCATAGCTGCCGGTCGCGATTGCTTTCGCCCCGACCCCGGCAACGGCTTTGGCGCTGCCGGCGTCCCAGATATTGAACAGCATCAGCGGATCGCCGGGAACGTGGAGCGCCTTGAATGCGGTGATGTTATCGGTCATTTCGCTTCCTTTTCGAGCAACTTGCGCTTGATATCGAGTCCCCACGCATAGCCGCCCAGTCCGCCCCCGGTGCGGATCACTCGGTGGCAGGGGATCAGCACCGAAACGTGGTTGGAACCGTTGGCGCTGCCCGCCGCGCGCACCGCCTTGGGCTTGCCGACGGCAGCGGCGAGCTCGGCATAGGTGCGGGTTTCACCGGGCGGAATTTTGCGCAATTCGCGCCAGACCGCTTCCTGAAAGGCGGTGCCTTTTACGTCGAGCGGAATATGGCTGAAATCGCCGGGCGTTTCGACAGCGGCCACGACCTTGGCCAGCAATGCCTCGAACTCGTCTCCGCCTTCGACCAGCTCAGCCTCGGGAAAGCGCGCCTCAAGCGCTTCGCGGCCTTCATTGAAAGACAGGCGGCAGACGCCTTTGCTGGTTGCTGCGACCAGCATCCGGCCCAGGCTGGTATCGACCACCGCCCAATGGATCGCCGCGCCCTTGCCGCCGTTTACCCAGGCCGATGGCGTCATTCCCAGTCTCCCCTGATTGGCCTCATAAAACCGCGACGGAGCCGAATAGCCCGCCGCATAAATCGCTTCGGTAACCGATTGTTCCGCAGACAAGGCCTGCGCCGCGCGTTCCGCCAGCAGCGCGCGGGCATAGGCGGCAGGCGACAGGCCGGTGTGACGGGTGAAGACCCGCTGGAAATGGCTGGGCGAATAGCCGGTCTCCTCCGCCAAAGCCGCCAATGCCAGCGGCTGGCCGGCTGACTGGATCGCGGCGATGGCCGAAAGGACGGCGCGTTCGTCGCGCGATACATCGTCGGGTGAACAGCGCAGGCAAGCCCGCAATCCGGCGGCCCGCGCATCGGCGGGTGAAGCGAAGAACCGCACATTTTCCCGCTTGGGATGCCGCGCCGGACACGACGGGCGGCAATAGATGCCAGTGGTAAGCACTCCGATGATGAACCGCCCATCAAACCTGCGATCACGGGCAGACCCTGCGACCCAGCATTCATCGTCAGATATTGGGTCACTCATGATTGCCGCGTTCGAAGTGGATTTTCATGGTTCGAAGTCCTGCGGCAATGAACCCCGCGACGATTTCGCCCGCGCTGTCCGGCAGCACGTCGGCAGTCCAGGTTACATCGCCGCCGCCATCTGCGCGGTCGGTAACCGATATCCAAGCATTGTGATGTGTCCATGGTCCACCTTTCGCAGTCCACACCAGTTCCCGCCTGCCGTGGTCCACGCTCACAATATCCTCATGCAACACTGCGCCATTGGCAAACGTGACAACCCGCGCAGCCCCGTCTTGCTTGAGCTGCGTATCGACCACCATGCCTGGCGCTACACGGTCTTGCAGCGCGCCAACATCCGCCAGAGCATCCCACAGTGCTGCAGGCGGAGCAGCAATAGCTATTGTCTCGCGAATTCGGGTCATGAGCGCGATCCTCCTTGTTGTTGGAAAAATGGTTCGTTGGCGATTTTACCGTCATGAGTCATCGCTAGGTCCCATCCGCTTTGCCCGCGTCCCGCGCCTTGCGGTCAAAGCAAATTGGATCGCTCAGCGGTGGATCGAAAGGCCAATTGCGCGGACTTGTGCCTTCATCGCCTTGAGCGCTGCCATATCCGGTGCTGCAGAAATCTGATACAGATTGACCCCGATCATCTTGCCGCCTGCCACCGTAATGCAGGTCGCGATCAAGCCTTTGACGGTCTTGCCAACCACCTGCGCCTGCATCGGCCCGGCGAGATAGACGCAATCCGCATCGCGGCCGGCATAGCCGTATTCCCCGGTAATCTCGATCCGAACGCCGATCGCGCGTTCAGTATTCGTGCCAATTTCATCGGTCATCTTGTCATCAAATTTGGGACTGTTTGGCCCGGCGAAAACTGCGTTCATCTGATCGAGCGTCTCGACCTTTTCATAGGTGCCGTTGGCCAACATATTCGGGGTCTTGATCAGTACGTAATTGCTCCAAGGCCGAATTTCGGGCGAGCGATTGCAGGCCAGCAAGGTCGCCAAAGTGAGGTTATGGGGATCGGCATTGGCATTGGCAGCAGCCATTGGCGCATCTTGAGCCGAAGGCGGGCAGAACCCGGACGGCTGCGGCAACTTCAATGCTACCGCGCCGACCTTGAAGCTGATCTCCGGCACCGCTGCCAAAGCGGCATTGGTTAAGACCAGCATCCCGGCCACCGCTGCAAGCGACCTACCTGTACTAACGCGCATATTTGTCTTCCCGTTCAATTAGGCCGCAATCGGATCGCCGGTCAGCGTGATCCGGTGCATCACCCGGCGGTGGCCGTGGTAATCGTTGAGCGCCAGATGCCAAGTCGCCCGGTTATCCCAGATCGCGACTGATCCGGGTTGCCACTGCACCCGGCACTGGAATTCCTCGCGGCTGGCGACTTCATAGAGATAGGCCAGCAAGGGCAGGCTTTCCTCGCGGGACCACCCTTCGAAGTGGAGCGTGAATCCGGGATTGACGTAAAGCAATTTACGCCCGGTAACGGGGTGACGGATCACCACGGGATGAACAGCGCGGGTCGAAAGCTCCTGTCCGGTCAATTCCTCAGCCTGGTCGGTTTTGGAATAGAAGCCGCCGGGCTGATATATATGGTCGGCCGAATGGACTGCGCGCAGTGTGTCCAAGGTTTGTTTCAAACCGTCCGACAGCGAATCGTAAGCAGCGCCTGCACTGGAAAACAGCGTATCGCCTCCGCTTGGTGGCAGTTCGCGCGCGACCAGAATCGAGCCCATTGCCGGTATTTCATCGTAACTGTGGTCCGTGTGCCAGCCGCCGCCAATGTTCACGCGTTGGGTTTCGGCCTTGCGCACTTCGGCAATTTCGGGCCAGCCGCTGTTGGTCGGGAAAAACGGATTTACGTCAATCCCGCCCCAGCGTTTGGCAAAGGCGATGTGCTGCTCAGGCGAAAGCTCCTGATCACGCAGCACCGCAACGCCGTTCTGATAGACCGCCTGCTTCAGCGCATCGAGCGCTTCATCTTCCAGCGATGACATCTGAACGCCGGTGATCTCGACACCGACATGCTCGGCAAGCGGGCTTTGGTGCATGGCTCTCTCCCTCAATGCGGAGACTATGCCACGCCTTTTGGCTGCCGCAAGGTCAAAGCAAATCGTTCATCCGCAGCGCCAGCGTCCAGGCATCACCCGGCCAGCGGGCCGACAGGTAGTTGCCGTCCTGCACTACAAACCCGGCCTCAGGATTGCGGCGCCCGGCATAGCGCGGGAACAGGCCGCCGCGTTCAAACAGCCCACCGGGGCGGATCCGGTGCTTGACCTCGGCCTCGACCGTTTTGGGATAGGTCCGGTAGTGGCCCGGCAAAGCCGCCTGAGTCAGCTGGATCGCGATTTTCTCCAATGGCT
>VFKS01000470.1 GCA_009885425.1 Novosphingobium sp. | reverse complement strand
CCCTGGTCGGCATTTCGGTGCGTTATGGCGACAAGATCGTCCAGCTGGTCTCCGAAACGGTCAAGCGCTGGGATGGCGAGACCATATCGGGCCGGATCGAAGGCGCGGTTGGCCGCGATCTGCAATTCATCCGGGTCAACGGGACACTGGTCGGCGGGTTGGTCGGGGTGGTGCTCCACATGATCGACACGCTGTTATGACCGCCGCGCCCCTTCTCACGACCGACCGACTCGAACTGTGGCATCCGCAGGTGGATGACTTTGCCGGGATCGACACGATCTACTTGGACCCGCGCACGCTCGAGTTTCTGGGGAACTGGGCGCCAAGCTGTGCCGACAGTTTCGCCCGCCTGCTCCGCAACGCTGGCGGCTGGTCGCTCTATGGTTACGGCATTTTCAGCCTGCGCAAGCGCGGAGAGCCGGAGATCATCGGCACCTGCGGCGTGTTCCGCTCCTACCGCGGCTTCGCCGAGGGGCTGAACGATGTGCCTGAGGCTGGCTGGATAATTCACCCGGACCACTGGGGTCAGGGCTATGCCGGAGAGGCGATGACGGCGGTGATGCCGTGGTTCGATGCGGTCCACGGGAAGCAACGCGTCGCCTGCATGATCGAGGAAGGCCACACCGCCTCAGAGCGGTTGGCGGCCAAGCTCGGCTTTGTCGAATATGCCCGCCACCAGCAGCCGGATGAGGCGCCGCTGGTGCTGTATCAGCGGGTGTAGGAGCGCCTGACTAATGCTTCGGCGTGCCGGACACAATCTTGTCCATCACTGCCAGCATTACGCCCGAGGCGATGAAGACCATGTGGATTGTGACCATCCAGAACAGCTGCTGTTCGCGCCCCGGGCTCATCACCGCGGCGTCGAGCGACATGAAGTTCTTGAGTAGGTTGATCCCCGAAATCGCGACGATTGAAGCGATCAATTTGAGTTTCAGGCCAGAGAAATCGACCTTGCCCATCCAGTCGGGCCGGTCTTCGTGGTCCTTGACGTCCATCTTCGAGACGAAGTTTTCATAGCCTGCGAACAGCACCATCATCATCAGATTGCCGGTCAGCGTGATATCGATCAGCGAGAGGACGGCGAGCACCGCGTCGGCTTCGGTCATGCTCAGTGCATGGGTGGCGATGTGCCAGCTTTCCTGCGCGAACTTGATCAGCAGCATGGCCAGCGAGCCGACCATCAGCACATAGAACGGGGCCATCAGCCAGCGGCTGGCGAACAGGAACTTTTCCAGCCCGCTCTCGACCTGCTTGAGGAAGCGGCGGACCCCGCTTTCGGTTTCCGCGCCATTCTCTGCCGCAGCCACTGCTGCTTCGAGCGCGATCGTCTCATGCTTCATCGGAAAAGCCCCCAACCGGATTACCGGTCAGGGGCTAAACGATAGATGGTTAATTTGGGACTAAGGGGCTTACAGCTTCCCGGTCAACTCCGGCACCGCCACGAACAGATCCGCGACCAAGCCGATGTCGGCGACCTGGAAGATCGGTGCGTCTTCGTCCTTGTTGATCGCGATGATGGTCTTGCTGTCCTTCATGCCCGCAAGGTGCTGGATCGCGCCGGAGATGCCGACTGCGATGTAGACTTGCGGCGCAACGATCTTGCCGGTCTGGCCGACCTGATAGTCGTTGGGGACATAGCCTGCATCGACCGCAGCGCGGCTGGCGCCGACGGCGGCACCGAGCTTGTCGGCCAAGGGGAAGATCGTGGCGGTGAAGGTTTCGGCATCCTTCAGCGCGCGGCCGCCCGAGACGATGATCTTGGCGCTGGTCAGTTCGGGGCGTTCGCTCTTGGCGATTTCCGAACCGACAAAGCTGGACAGGCCCGAATCGCTCGGACCCGAAACCGCTTCGACCGTGCCCGAACCGCCAGTGGCTTCGGCTTTGGCAAAGGCAGTGCCGCGCACGGTGATCACCAGCTTGGCGTCGCTCGATTCAACCGTGGCAATCGCGTTGCCGGCATAGATCGGGCGGGTGAAGGTCTTGGGGCCTTCGACCGAGAGGATGTCCGAGACCTGCATCACATCGAGCAGCGCGGCGACGCGCGGGGCGATGTTCTTGCCGGTGGTGGTGGCGGGCACCACGAAGGCATCGTGGCTGGCCATCAGGCCGGCCACCAGCGGCGCGACGTTTTCGGCCAAGGCATTGGCATAGGCCGCGTCATCGGCGAGGTGGACTTTGCCCACGCCAGCGATCTTGGCGGCTTCATCGGCCACGCCCTTGCAGCCTGATCCGGCGACCAGCAGGTGGACTTCGCCGATCTGCGAAGCGGCAGTCACGACGGCCAGCGTGGCGTCTTTGACCGAGCTATTGTCGTGTTCGACCCAAACGAGCGTCTTCATGCTGGGATTCCCATTTCCTTGAGCTTGGCGACCAGTGCATCGACATCTGCCACTTTGATCCCGGCGCTGCGCACCGGCGGCTCGCTGACCTTCAGGGTCTTGAGCCGAGGGGCGATATCGACGCCATAGTCAGCCGCAGCTTTGATCGCCATCGGCTTGGACTTGGCCTTCATGATGTTGGGCAGGCTGGCATAGCGCGGCTCATTCAGCCGCAGGTCGGTAGTGACCACCGCCGGGAGGGCCAGCTTGACCGTTTCCAGACCGCCATCGACTTCGCGCTTCACGATCACGTGATCGCCATCGACCGTGACTTCACCGGCGAAGGTGCCTTGCGGGCGGCCCATCAGCGCGGCGACCATCTGACCAACCTGGTTCGAATCGTCGTCAATCGCCTGCTTGCCGGTGATGATCAGCGAAACGCCTTCTTCCTCGGCGACGCCCTTGACGATCTTGGCGACCGCCAGCGGCTCAACCTCGACGCCGTCATCGACCTGGACCAGCACGGCCCGGTCTGCACCCATGGCAAGCGCGGTGCGGAGCGTTTCCTGAGCCTTGGCCGGGCCGACCGAAAGCGCGATAATCTCGGTCACTACGCCCTTTTCCTTCAGGCGAATAGCTTCTTCGACCGCGATTTCGTCGAACGGATTCATGCTCATTTTGACATTGGCAAGATCGACGCCGGTGCCGTCGGATTTGACCCGCGGCTTCACATTATAGTCGATCACGCGTTTTACGCAGACCAGGGCTTTCATGGGGTTCAAGCCTTTCCAGTAGAGTGACGCCGCAGCGCCTAGTTTACGTTTACGGAAACGTCAATGTGTTCCGACAGGCTCAAGCAACCTTGCGCACTTCGGCGACGATCTTGCGGGCGGCATCGCCCAGATCGCTAGCCGAAACGATCGGCAGGCCGGAGTTTTCAAGGATATCCTTGCCGAGCTCCACGTTAGTGCCTTCGAGGCGGACTACCAAGGGAACCGACAGGTTCACTTCCTTGGCCGCAGCGACAATCCCGTCGGCGATGATGTCGCACTTCATGATTCCGCCGAAGATATTGACGAGAATGCCCTTCACCGCCGGATCCTTGAGGATGATCTTGAACGCCGCGGTGACCTTTTCCT
>VFKS01000405.1 GCA_009885425.1 Novosphingobium sp. | reverse complement strand
TTACCTTTGCAGCGCTGCGAAGGGGGACACGGCATCCTTCGACAGGCTCAGGGTGAGCGGGCCGGTGCGCCATACCCCCTCGACACTCGCCCCGCCCGCCCCCATATCCTTGCCTATGGATGCCCCGCCCAAACCCTGGCCTACCGGCCTGTCAGAACTCTGCGAGCCTTTGGTGCGCCGGGTGCTTGCGCCCAATGCTTCGCCCTATACCTTCACCGGGACCCAGACCTATCTGGTTGGCGCCGGTGCCGAGGTGGCGGTGATTGATCCGGGGCCGGCCGATGGCGGAACGGACAGCGATCCTTCGCCGTTCAAGGGCGCTGATACCAATGGCAAGGGCCATGTCGAGGCGATCCTGGCGGCGGTAGGGACGGCCAAGATTGCCGCGATCCTGTGCACCCACACGCACCGCGATCACTCCCCGGCTGCTGCCGTGCTCAAAGCGCGAACCGGGGCGCCGATCATTGGCTGCGCGCCCTTGGTGCTGGCCGACGATGGTCCGCGCGCCGACAGCGCCTTTGACCACTCCTATGCCCCCGACCGGGTGCTGGCCGATGGCGAGCGTTTGTCTGGCCCGGACTGGACGATCGAGGCGGTCGCCACCCCCGGCCATACCAGCAACCACCTGTGCTATGCCGTGCTGGAAAGCGGCGCGCTATTCACCGGGGACCATGTGATGGCCTGGTCGACCAGCGTCGTTTCGCCTCCCGATGGCGATATGGCGGCCTATATGGCGAGCCTGCAGAAGCTTTATGAGCGCGAAGACAAGGTGCTCTACCCGGCCCACGGCCCGGCAATCACCAAGCCCCGGCAACTGGTCCGCGGAATGCTGGGCCACCGCCGCCAGCGCGAGGCGCAGATCGTGCGGTTGCTGGAAACGGGGCCGAAGGCGATCCCGCAGTTCGTCGCCGCGATGTACAAAGGCCTCGATCCGCGGCTGACCGGAGCGGCGGGGCGATCAGTGCTGGCGCATCTGATCGATTTGCAAAACCGCGCTATGGCAGCAGAGGATGGCGAGACATGGCGGCTGACAGCCTGACCCGAATGCAGTCAGCGCGGCTGCCTTGGCTGATCACCAGCGGTGCGCTGGCGCTGGCAGCGTGGCTCGGCTGGCAGGTCTGGGGGACGCAGGATCACGGGGACCCGATTGCGACCAGCCTGACCGCGTTTGAGAAAGCCAACCGGCTGACGGTGTTCTCCGCCCAGCTGGCCCCGGTGGTTAGCGCCGAGGATGAGCGCGCCTATGGCTTGCTCAAATCGCGCCAGATCGCGGTGATCCCGGCGCGGGTCGATTACACGCTTGATCTGGCCAAGCTGGATGCCGGGCAGTTCCAGTGGGATGCGGCGGGCAAGGCGCTCACGGTCACCTTGCCGCCGCTGCAAGTGTCCAAACCCAACCTGGACGAGGCCCGCGCGCAGTACCTGCGCGAAGGGGTGTGGATCACCGGCCCGGCGCAGGCCAAACTGACTCGCGACAACACCCTGGTGGCAGAGCGCGAGGCCGCCAAGCAGGCCGCCCAACCGGCCCTGATGGACCTGGCCCGCGGATCAGCCAAGCAAGCGGTGGCGCAGAACCTGGCGGTGCCGCTCAAGGTGGCGGGTTACGGCGATGTGCGGGTGACGGTGCGGTTTGAAGGCGAGGCGGCGCAATAGCGCCTCGTCTTGCTCAATCCCCTGTCACGGTGCATAAACCGAATACACGATACAGGGTCGCAGCTGAAACCAGAGGGGGTTTTATGGCGTCTGTTGCACAGGATCTTCGGCCCGAACCTATCGCGGTCCTTCCCCCGGGGTGGATGCCGATTGCCATGGCAGCCACGATCGTGGCAGGTTTTTCGGTTCAATTTCTGGCGGGCCGTTCCACGTTCCAAGCCGCCCTGCCGGTTCATTTGCATGCGCTGACCTTCATGGGCTGGGTTGCCATTTTCACCGCTCAGGCAACGCTTGGCCTGCGCGGAAAGATTGATCAGCATCGCAAGCTTGGCCGCCTTGCCTTGTGCTGGCTGGTGCTGATGATCGTGATGGGCTTTGTCATAACCCTGCGGATGGTCCGCGCTGGGAATGTCCCGTTCTTTTTCCGCCCGCAGCACTTTCTGGTTTTTGATCCGCTCAACGTGCTGGTTTTCACCGCCGTGGTATTGGTGGCGGTGTCGATGCGCAAACGCAGCGATTGGCATTCCCGGCTGCAATTGGGCGCGATGGCGCTGCTGATGGGGCCCGCCTTTGGCAGGCTGCTGCCGATGCCGTTGCTGGCCCCGTATGCCTACGAGGCGGCCGGCGCGGCTTGCGCGCTTTTCCCGTTGATCGGGTTGGGGGTCGATCTGAAGCGCAGCGGGCGCGTCCATCCGGCTTGGTTGGTCTCGCTGGCAGTGCTCGCCGCGATGATCTTCCTGGGCAATGTGATCACGTATTCGCCGCTTGGAGACAGCCTTTACCGGATGGCTACTGCGGGGTCATCTGGCGCGGCCGTCCCGGGCCTTGAATTTGGCACCCCGCCCAGCGGAGGCTTGATCACAGGCCGGTGAAGGCCCATTGATACGGCATGACCGATCAACCACTGAACCTTTCCGGACTCGACCTGCGCGCTGAAATCAATCGCCTGCGCAAGGACCGCAACGCGATTATCCTGGCGCATTACTATCAGCGCCCGGAAATTCAGGATCTGGCCGACTATATCGGTGACAGTCTGGAGCTGTCCAAGAAAGCCGCCGCGACCGACGCCGAGGTGATCGCGTTTTGCGGGGTCAAATTCATGGCCGAAACCGCCAAGATCCTCGCGCCGGAAAAGACCGTGATCCTGCCCGATCTCGACGCTGGATGCAGTCTGGAAGACTCCTGCCCACCAGAAAAATTCGCCCAGTTCCGCAAGGCCAATCCCGATCACATCGCGCTGACCTACATCAACTGCTCGACCGAGGTGAAAGCGCTGTCGGACATCATCGTCACCAGTTCCAGCGCAGAGACGATCTTGAGCCAGATCCCGAAGGATCAGAAGATCATCTTCGGGCCTGACCGGCATTTGGGCGGGTATTTGTCGCGCAAGTTTGATCGCGAGATGCTGCTGTGGCCGGGCGTCTGCATCGTCCACGAAGCGTTTTCGGAAACCGAACTGCTCAAACTCAAAGCCCAGCACCCCGGCGCCCCGGTTGCGGCCCACCCCGAATGCCCGCCGCACATCGCCGACCACGCCGATTACATCGGCTCGACCAGCGGAATCCTGCAATTCGCCAAGACGTTCATCGGTGACACCCTGATCGTCGCGACCGAGCCGCACATCATCCACCAAATGGAACTGGCTGTCCCCGACAAGACCTTCATCGGCGCACCCGGTGCAGACGGGCAGTGCGCCTGCAACATCTGCCCCTACATGGCGCTCAACACGCTGGAGAAACTGTACCTCGCGCTGCGCGATTTGAAGCCACAGATCCAGATCGAGGAGGGCCTGCGCCTGCAAGCCAAGAAGAGCCTCGACCGGATGCTGGAGATGGCCGGCGGGACTGTTGGGAAGGGTGATCTGGGGGCGCGTTAGCCCCTACTTCACCGGCAACCCAAACATCAGCGCCCTCGCATACTTCACCGGCGGGGAGCCGAAGCTCAGCACCGTGTCGTGATAACGCCGCAGGGCGAAGCTTTTGCCCCAGCGTTTCTCGGCCTCGGTCCGCAAGAGCCGATGTTCTTCGTAGCCGGTGAAGTAGCTGAGCAATTGCACCGAACTCAGGCTCGCCCGGACCCATTTTCCTGAGGCTTCACGTTCGGCCTGAAAGGCGCCCTTTTGCATCAGGTCCATCGCCTGATCCCGCGTCATCCCTTCGGTGTGGATGCCGATGTCGAGCAGGGTGTTGGTGACGCTGCGCAGCCGCATTTTGAGGACGGTCAGCCTGA
>VFKS01000416.1 GCA_009885425.1 Novosphingobium sp. | reverse complement strand
GATACCAGCGTCCGGCCGATTGCAGTTGGCTTCTTCAATGACGTGCAGCGCCGCGACCGTCAGTTTGCGGTTTACGGCGAAGTCTCGTTTGACATCGTTCCTGAAAAGCTGACGATCACCGGCGGAGCGCGCTATTACAACGAAAAGGCGTCGATGAACGGCTCGTCGAACGATAGCTTCTGCAGCAGGGCGCGCGGCGTTTATAATGCGGGGACCGGCACATATTCGCCGTCTCTAACGCCTCCGGCCAATTACTGCGTCAGCGCCAATCTGAATGTGCTGCTCGCGAATGTGTCGCCGGCAACCTATTCGGGGGTCCTGTTCAAAGGCAACCTGACCTATAAGTTTGGCGAAGGTTCGCTGGTTTATGCCACCTATTCGGAAGGCTTCCGCCCTGGTGGTTTCAACCGTAAGCCTTGCACGCCCGGCCGTAGTTTCGGCAATCCGTCCACGCTGTGTACGCCTGCCGTGTTCGCCGATCTGGCCGTCTACGTTCCTGATCAAGTCAAGAACTACGAAATCGGCGGAAAGTTCGCGCTGCTCAATCGGACGCTGCAAGTCAATCTGGCGGCCTACCTGATTGACTGGACGAATATCCAGATGACGGTGTTCGATCAGAATATCTCGAACCAGACCTTCACGACCAACTTTGTCGATGCAAGAATCAAGGGCATTGAAGGTGACATCACCTGGCGCGCGACACCTGATTTCACCCTGACCGGTGCTTTCTCGTTCAATGATTCAGAACTGACCAAGTACCGCCGGCCGACGCAAGTGCTGTTGCCAATCGGCAGCCCACTCGCGCTCAGCCCGAAGTTCCAGGTAAACATCCGCGCACGGTATGAGACTGAACTGGAGTCGGGGCTCCGGCCCTTCGTTCAGGTCGCTTTCCACCATGTCGGCAAGAGCATCTCGTCTGATTTTTCGGATGTCTCGATCCGCTATCAGCCATACAACCCGACGCTCGGCTATGCCCCCAGCATTCCAGTTGTTTACAACGGTGTGACGGTAAGGCCGGGTGATGTGATCGTGCCATTGGATGCCTCGCAAGACCAGGCTTCCTACAACACGATCAGTGCCGCGTTCGGTGCCCGCAAGGATAATTGGAGCCTTGAGATGTTCTTTGATAACATTACCGACGAACGGCCCGAACTGTTCAAGAATGGCAACGATGGCGAACTGCGGATCACCACATCGCGGCCACGCACGATTGGGCTGCGCATGTCTTACAAGATGT
>VFKS01000203.1 GCA_009885425.1 Novosphingobium sp. | reverse complement strand
GCCAACGCCGTCCCCTATGACGAAAGCCCGCTCAACTCGGTCGGCCTCGCCAAAGCCGTGCTGGAAATCCCCGGCGGCCGTGCGGCGGAACTGGGGATTGTGGCGGGGGGCCGGGTAGAGTGGTGAGGGGCAATTTGGGACACGGTATTCCGTGTCCCAAATCTGTTCGCCGGATTGGAACCTCGCGCGATTACTTCGCCAGCAAGTTCTTTTCCCAGAACATCAGCTCCACCCAGAACTGATAGTCGGCGTTTTCCTTTTTGGCGAAACCGTGCCCTTCGTTGAGGCCGACCAGGTGCCAGGCACTGCGGCCTTTGGCGCGGACAGCGGCGACGGCCTGATCGGCTTCGCTTTTGGGGACGCGCGGATCGTTGGCGCCGGTGACGACCAGCAGCGGGATCGAAAGCTGATCGATCTTGGTCAGGGGTGAGATTTCGAGCAGCTTGGCGCGCTGCTTGGGATCGCGCTCATCACCATATTCGACTCGGCGCAGATCGCGGCGATAGCTTTGGGTGTTTTCAAGGAAAGTGACGAAGTTGCTGATCGCCACAATGCAATCCGCCGCCTTGAACCGCCCGCCATACCGGATCGCGGTGGCATAGCACATATAGCCGCCGTAGGAGCCGCCCTGAACCGCGATGCGGTCCTTGTCGATCCCGGCATCGCCTTCCAGCCGGTCCAGAAACGCGCCCACATCCTTGACCGAGTTTTCGCGCAGGAACGGCCCGTTATCGAGACTGACGAAGCGCTTGCCGAACCCGGTCGAGCCGCGGACGTTGGGATAGAACACCGCGACGCCGAGCTCGTTGATAAGGTAGTTGGTGCGGCCGCGGAAGCCGGGGGTGGACTGGCCTTCGGGTCCGCCATGGATATTGACGATCAGCGGGCGCTTGCCGGGGAATTTCGCGGGATCGGGGCGGTAGAGGAAGCCGCTGACCAGCTCGCCGTCAAAGCTCTTCACTTCGACGAATTCGGGCTCGACATTGACCGAGGGGTCAAGCCCGCCGGTTTCGCTTTCGGTCCAGCGGGTGACGGCGAGAGTGGCGGGATCGACCGAATAGGCATCGGCCGGAACTTTGGCGCTGGAAACGGTCAGCCCGATTGTGCCCCACGGCGCAATCCGCACGCGGCCGATGGTGCCCTTGGGCAGGCCGGTAACCTCGCGCACCGCGCCGGTCTTGGGGTCCATCAGTTTCAGCTTGGAAACCCCGGCTTCGTTGACGGTATAGGTGATGAAGCTGCCGTCATCGGCAATGTCGAACCCTTCGACATCCCACTTGGCCTCGGTGCTCTTGGGAGTGAACTTACCGGTCTTGGGATCGAGCGTGCCGAGCCGGGCAAAGTTGCTGCCCTCGTCGCTGGTGATCCACAAGGTGCCATCAGGCGCAAAGCGCCCGCCGCCGTAAGAGATCGACTTCTTGTGATCGCCGATCGGAGTCATGGTGCCGCTGGCAAGATCGAGCCAGTAAAGGTCGGTCTTGGTAACCGAGACATAGTTGGCGACCACGCCGTGCGTGTTGCCGGGGGCAAAAGCGCCGAGCACCCAGCCGCCGCCCTTCATCTCCTTGACCATCCGACCCGACGAAGGATCGCGCGGATCCATGATGTAAAGGTCGGTATCGGCGCCGTTGCGGCGGGTGCTGCTATAGGCGATCCACTTGCCGTCCTTGCTGACGCCGCCCAGGCTGTTGCGGCTCTTGCCATCGGTCAGCAAGGTCAGCTTGCCGTTCTTGAGCGTGTAGAGCTGGTAGAATTCGTTCCCGCCCTTGTCCTTGCTGACGATCAAGGTGCCATCGCCCGGCAGATAGGTGCCGCCCAAGGGCTCGGGCTCAAAGCTGATCTGGCGGCGGGCCATGCCCGGGCCCTTGACCGTATGGAGCTGGGCGACACTGGCGAAGCGGGTCGAAATCAGCATTGAGCGGGTCACCGGATCCCAATCGACGAAGCCGGCGGTGCGAAATTCCATATAAGGCCGGGTGGTTTCAACCAGGCTCATCGGGATTGCCGGAATACCGTCAGCCTCAAGCGCGGCTGGCTTGGGTGCGGCAGGGGCCGCGGCGTCCTGCGCGTGCAATGCGGCAGTCGGCAGAGTCAAGGCGGTAAGGGCGAGCAGCAGATGGCGCATGACGGCGGGTTCCCCATTAGAAAGTCCAAGTGACGCGGGTTGTGGCGCGCGATGCGCAGCAGAGCAACCGCTCAATCGACGAAGGGCTGATCCCGATCCGCAGGGCGCAGTGCCATGGTTTCGCAATTAACCTGTTCTGGAAGGTATTGTCACTTAGCCAGCCTTAACCCTCGCAGCGCATAGTTTGATCAAATCAACGAGAAAGACCAATATCATGCAATGCATCCGCAAGCTTATTCGCAACACCGACGGCGCCACTGCGATCGAATATGGCCTGATCGCGGCCCTGATTGCAGTCGCCGCGATCACCGCGATGCAGGGGATGGGCAACCAGCTGCAAACCACCTTCAATTCCAGCTCGAGCGGAATGGCGTCCGGCAACACCTGATCAGGTAGCGCGAATGGCTTGATAGGGGGCTGATCGGCGGGAGCCGGTCGGCCCCGCTGCATTTTGCGGTGCAGCAATTGTTTGGCAAATCCATGCCGTTATGTCGATTGTCCAACGCTGTTGGTCGATAGTCACCCCTCGCCAGCGTTGACACTTTACGGCTCTTCGGTATTTGCGAGGTTTCAGGTATCCGAAAACGGTGCTGAAAAACGGACAACCTTCTCCCCAGGCGGTTGTACCAATTGGTTTGCAGGGAGTGATGCTATGAAATTGTCGACTGTACTGGGTGCGGGCGTATCGGCCGCTGCCCTTCTCTTGATTCCCGTCACTCCGGCGTTCGCGCAGGACGCCGCGGTTCCGCAGGATGAAGCCGAAGCCAAAGACGGTGATATCGTGGTCATGGCTCAGGGCCGCTCGCAGGCACTGGCCGACGTGCCGGTCGCGATTTCGGCAGTCAATGCCGAAACCCTTCAGAACAGCGGTGCGAACGACATTCGCCAGCTCAACCAGCTGGCCCCTTCGCTGATCGTGTCTTCGACCGGTTCGGAAGCGAACGGTTCGGCCCGGATCCGCGGGATCGGCACGGTCGGGGATAACCCCGGCCTTGAAAGCTCGGTCCCGGTATTCATCGACGGCGTCTATCGTTCGCGTTCGGGCATCGGCCTGAATGAGCTGGGCGAACTGGACCGGATCGAAGTGCAGCGCGGCCCGCAGGGTACGCTGGGCGGCCGCAACTCGTCAGCTGGCCTGATCTCGATCTATTCCAAAAAGCCTTCGTTCAATTTCGGTGCGACCGGCGAAGCGACCTATGGCAACTTTAATTTTGTCCGGTTGGGCGCCTCGATCACCGGCCCGATCAGCGAAAAGATCGCTGCCCGCATCGACGGTGTCTATGTTCGCCGCGATGGCTTCATGACCGACAACACCAACAACATCGACATCAACAACCGCAACCGCGTGTTCGTGCGCGGGCAGCTGTTGTTCGAACCGTCGGACGCGATCTCGATCCGCCTGATCGGCGATTACACCTGGCGTCAAGAACGTTGCTGCGGCGCGATCTATGTTGATGGCAGCGTCAACCCGTTCATCGGCAACCTCAACAACCCATCAACCCCGCTGACCCCGCTGCAGACCAACGGCAACAACATCATCAACGTGTTGCGCGATCTGGGTCAGCCATTGGCTGGGTTCAATCCGGGCTATGACCGGACGATGTATGTTTCGGCGGGCCGCAGCTTTGAAGGCAAGACCACCGACTATGGCTTCTCGGGCGAAGTTAAATGGGATCTGGGCGGCGCCACGCTAACCTCGATCACCGCCTACCGTGAATACCGTGCGGGCCAGGGTTCGGACACCGATTACAGCGCGGTCGACATCCTCTACCGCACACCAAGCCCCGATGCTTACCGTCAGTTCCACACGTTCACTCAGGAACTGCGCCTGCAAGGCGAAGCGTTCGATGGCAAGCTCGACTGGCTGGTCGGCGGGTTTTACGCTGATGAAAAACTGACCGTTCGCGATAACCTGCGGTTCGGCAGCCAATATGGCAGGTTCGCGACTTGCCGAATTCTGTCGGGCGGCGGCTTGGCTAGTTTCTATTCGCCAACCAGTCCGTCATGCCTGACGCCAGTATCTGGTCCAGCAACCGTTTCGGGTGCATCTGGTGGCGGCGCAACTGGTGCCGACATCGTCGCGGCGTTCACCGCGCTCGATGGCCTTAACAATCGCGGAACAACCAACGATCGCTATAACCAGCACGACAAGAACTGGGCGCTGTTCACGCACAACATCGTGAACATCACCGATCGCCTGCACCTGACCCTTGGCCTGCGCTATACCAGCGACAAGAAAGACTTCAGCGCCACCTTTGGTAATGACAACACGGTCTGCACCACGGTGCAGGGCCTGGTTCTCGATGATCTGGTCAGCACCACCACCAATGCCACGGCCAAGGCGTTGGCTGGGGCCCTGATCGGACTGTCGTGCCAGGGCAACTCGACCGCTGAACTGAACGGCGTTTCGATTTCCGACAAGCGCAGCGAAGATGCCTTCACCGGTACGGCGATCCTGTCGTACAAGGTCAACGACGATCTGATGGTCTACGGCAGCTATAGCCGCGGCTACAAAGCGGGCGGGTTCAACCTCGACCGTTCGGCGCTGAAAGGCTCAACGTTTCCGTTTTCCAGCACCGTTGGCGGCGCGCAGGCGCTGGTCAGCAAGCTCCAGTTTGCCCCTGAAACGGTCAACAGCTACGAAATCGGCGCGAAGTATGCGACCGGTCCGTTCAGCGCCAGCCTGACCGTCTTCCGTTCGGACTTCAGCAGCTTTCAGCTGAATACCTTCAACGGTACGGTTTTCCTGGTCCAGACGATCAATGGCTGTGGGAGCAGCCTGGGCACTACCGATAGCGATCTCAGCGCTGTCACCGGCGCTTGCCCGGTTGCTGACGTGACTTACGGCGTGCGCGCTCAAGGGGTTGAGCTGGAAACCGTGCTCAATCCTTCGCCGGATCTGCGCGTCACGCTCGGCCTGACCCATGCGAAGACCAAGTATCGGTCGGATCTGGTCGGTAACGCATCGGGCGCTCCGCTCGATCCGGCGCTGCGCTTGCTGCCGGGTGCGTTCATGTCGAATGCTCCTGAAAACGTGGTCACGGCCAGCCTGGCCTGGACCCCGGAAATCGGCAGCAGCGGACTTTCGGCGCTGTTCTATGTCGATACCCGCGTGTCCAGCGACTACAATACCGGCTCGGACCGGTTCCCGCAAAAGGAGCAGGACGGCTATGCGATCGTCAACGCCCGCGTCGGGCTGCGCGGGGCGGACAGCAAGTGGTCGCTCGAACTGTGGGCGCAGAACCTGTTCAACGTCGACTATGCGCAGGTCGCTTTCAACACGCCGTTCCAGGCCGGAGCCGGCACGGCGCCGTTTAACGACGCCAATGGCTATCCCGGCGGCCGCCAGCTGATCTCGCAGTTCCTGGCCGAACCGCGGACCTTTGGTGTGACTCTGCGCGGCAAGTTCTGATCGCATAATCACTTCAGCAAATGGGCAGGGCGGCAGCATCATGCCGCCCTGCCTTTTTTGTGTGGCGCGCAGGAATTGAATTGGCTGCCACTGCCGGATAGGGAAAACGCAGAAGGAGCCCGCTGATGGACCGTACCGCCGCCCTTGACCTGCTGACCCGCTATTACGCCGCGTTCAACGCTGGCGATTGGGCCGGCATGCTCGATTGCCTCGATGATGGTGTGGTGCACGATCTCAACCAAGGTGCCAGCCAGCACGGCAAGGGCGCGTTTCGGGTCTTTCTGGCCCATATGGAGCGTTGCTACCGCGAACGGCTCGATGGGATCGTGCTGATGGCCAGTGACGACGGCACCCGCGGTGCGGCCGAATTCGTGGTTCACGGCGAATATCTCAGCACCGACGAAGGCCTGCCGGTCGCGGCCGGGCAGACCTATCAGTTGCCGGCCGGGGCCTTCTTCGCGATCGCCGACGCAAAGATCACCCGGGTAACTGTTTATTACAACCTGGCCGACTGGACCGCGCAGGTCGGCGGGTGACAATCCGCGTCGCCCCGCTGTCCGGTGCGGCGCTGGGAGCCGCGCTGGATGATCTGGCCAGCCTGCGGATCACGGTCTTCGCGGCCTATCCCTATCTCTATGATGGCGACCCAGCTTACGAAGCGGAATACCTCAAGGAATTTACCGAAGCCCCTGATGCCGTGCTGGTGGCCGCGTTTGATGGCAGCCGGATTGTTGGCGCGGCCACGGCTAGTCCCATGCACGCCCAGAAGGCAAAATTTCGCGCCCCGTTCGAAGCGCGCGGGATCGACCCGGCCACCCTGTTCTATTTTGGCGAAAGCGTGCTGCTGCCGGACTATCGCGGGCGCGGGATTGGCCACGCCTTTTTTGGTCACCGTGAGGCGCAGGCGCGCGAGTGCGGCGCCACTGCCGCCACCTTCGCGGCGGTGATCCGGCCGGAAGATCACCCGGCCCGGCCAGCCGGATACACCCCGCTCGACGCCTTTTGGACCAAGCGCGGCTATGCCCCGGTACCCGGCTTCGTCACCGAACTGGCGTGGAAGGACCATGGCGAGGCGGGCGAGAGCCCCAAGCCGATGCAATATTGGATGCGTTCGCTATGACCCGGTTCACCATCGCCGCTGCGCAATATCCAATCGAGGCACTGGCTGATTGGTCTGCCTATGCCGCCAAGCTGACCCGCTGGGTTGAAGAGGCCGCTGCTGGCGAGGCGGCACTGGCGGTGTTCCCTGAATACGGGTCGATGGAGCTGGCCGGGCTCGATCCCGCAACGATGGGCGATCTGGCGGGATCACTGGCCTCGGTCAGCGCCTTGCTGCCCCGGGTCGATGCGCTGCATACAGACCTTGCGGCCCGCCACGGCCTCCACATCCTCGCCGCCAGCGCGCCCTGCGCTGTGGCGGGCGGGGCCTATGTCAACCGCGCGCGCCTGTTCACGCCGGGCGGCAAGGTGGGGGTGCAGGACAAGCTGGTGATGACCCGGTTTGAGCGCGAGGAGTGGCATGTCAGTGGTTCGGCGCCGCTCCGGCTGTTTCGGACCGCGCTCGGCAATATCGGGATAAACATCTGTTACGATAGCGAATTTCCGCTGCTCGCCCGGGCTCAGGTCGAAGCCGGGATGGACCTGCTGCTGGTCCCTTCGTGCACCGATAGCGAACACGGGTTTTGGCGGGTCCGGCTGGGCGCACAGGCCCGCGCGCTGGAGGGTCAGTGCTATGCTGTCCAGTCGCCCACGGTCGGCACGGCTGACTGGTCCCCGGCGGTCGACGTCAACCGCGGGGCTGCCGCAATCTATGGTCCGCCCGATCGCGGCATGCCCGCAGACGGCGTGCTGGCAATCGGCGAGATGGATGCTGCACAATGGGTTTTTGCCGAAGTCGACTTGGCCAGAGTTGCTGAACTGCGGGCCGATGGCGGGGTGCTCAACGCCCGCCATTGGGCCGAGCAGCCGGGTGGCGGTCTGTTGCCGGCGGTTGAGGTGGTGGACTTGCGGTGAAGGGCAGGGCAGTCTGCGCGGCGATGTTCAAGCGCCTGATCCCGCTCGCCCTGCTTGCCCTTGCCAGCCCAGCCTTGGCCGATGCACCGCCTGCGCCAGTCGCAAGCGTCCAAACCTTGCAGCAACAGGTCGAAGCGACCCTTGCAACGGCGCCACAGGGGACCCGGTTTGGCCTGCTGGTCGTGGATGAAACGGGCAAGGTGGTGGTTTCGATCAACCCCGACCAGCGCTTCATCCCGGGATCCAACACCAAGATGTTCACCACCGCGGCGGCCTATGCGCTGCTGCCGGGAATCGATCAGCCGGATGTGGCTGCGGGCACTCAGGTCAGGCTGGAGCGGGCCAAGGGCGGGGCTGACGTGATTCTGGTCGGTCGCGGCGATGCCCGGATGTCGAGTGCTCCCGATTGCAAGATCAATTGCCTCGCCACTTTGGCCGATGCCGTCGCCGCGAAGACCAGCCGGGTTCACGACGTGATCGGCGATGACAGCTTTTGGCCCGATCAGCGTTGGGTTCCGGGGATGAGCTGGAACAACATTGGTACTGACTCAGGCACCGCGGTTTCCGCGCTCAATCTCGATGACAACGAACTGCTTATGACGGTTGCGCCAGGCAAGCAGGGGCAGCCTCCGATTGTCAGTCTGTCACCCTATTTCAGGCTTCGGAACGAGGCAAAAACCACCGCGCCCGGCAGCAAGCAGACCCTTAAGCTGGAGCGTGCAGTCAACGGTTTCGACCTAAGGCTTTCGGGCGAAATTCCCGCCGATGCCAAACCGTGGAACGAACGGATCGGGATCGACGATCCGGCGCATTTCGCAGCATGGACATTCAAAGGGATGCTCGAGGCACGCGGGGTCAAAGTGACCGGCAAGGTTCAGGTTAGTAAGCGCCCTACCCAACTATATGATTTGCCTCATGAACCAGGCCTATTTGGTACGCCAATTGCGTTCACCCATAAGCCGCTGGCCACCCTGACCCCCCCGCCGCTGTCTGAGGATGTGGTGACAATCAACAAGGCCAGCCAGAACCTCCACGCCCAGGCGCTGTTCCGGCGGCTGGGCGATATTGAGGGCAGCGGATCGGAAGAATGGGCCGCCGATGCCGAGCACAACCTGTTCGAACGCATCGGCATCCCTCGCGCCGGGTTCGATTTCTCCGATGGTTCGGGCATGTCGACCTACAACCGCGTCAGCCCGCGCGCAGCGATTGCGCTGCTGCGCTGGATCGATGGACAGCCGTGGGGACCAGCCTGGCACGCCTCGCTACCGATCGCCGGTAAGGACGGCACGCTGAGGCGGCGGTTCATCGGCACACCGCTGGAAGGCAATCTGACAGCCAAAACCGGCACGCTAAACGCCACCAATGCGCTGTCGGGCACCTTCACTACCGCCAGCGGGCGCCCCTTTACCTTTGCCTTTTTCGCCAATGACGTCCCGAACGGAGCCTCGGCGCTGCCGGTGATGGAAGCAGCACTGTTGCAGATCGCAGCGGCCAATTGAACGGGTTCGGCACGGCGCTGTTGCGCCGTTGCAACAGAATCATCGTGATTGGGACAATTCAATCGCGAAAAGGAACTTTCCCTGCCGCCGGGGCTGGCGCTAGTCCTTGGCTTTGATAGCGTGACGCATTCGGCAGGGGCCGTCGCAGTATCGACCGATTAGGGGGCATCTATGATTTCTCGCGAGCTTATGCGCAGCGTTTTGATCTGCGGCGTTTCACTTGGTGCTTTCGTTGCACCGGCCATGGCCCAGACGGCAGCCCAGCCAGCTGCTGAT
>VFKS01000247.1 GCA_009885425.1 Novosphingobium sp. | reverse complement strand
TGGTCGGCAATCCCAACGCCGGGAAAAGCGCGCTGTTCAATGCGCTGACCGGCGCACGGCAAAAGATCGCCAACTATCCGGGCGTCACGGTGGAGCGCAAGTCGGGGCGGATGCTGCTGCCCTCGGGCGAGCCGGTCGAACTGATCGACCTGCCCGGCAGCTACGGGCTCGACGCGACCAGCCCGGACGAGGCCGTCACCCGCCGCGTGATCATGGGCGAGATGCTGGGCGAGAGCCGCCCCGATGCGCTGGTGATCGTGCTCGATGCGGGCAATCTCGAACAGCATCTGGTGTTCGCGCAGGAAGTGATCGCGCTGGGACGGCCCACCGTGGTCGCGCTCAACATGGTCGATCTGGCCGAGCGCGACGGGCTAGTAATCGATCCCGCCGCGCTGGAAACGGCGCTGGGCGTGCCGGTGATCCCAACCGTCGCGGTGCGGCGGCGCGGACTGGCTGAACTGGCCGCCGCAATTGCCGCCGCGGAAGACCGCGCAGCCGAACATCACCGCCCGCACACCACGCTGACCGAACGGCGCGTCACCGCCCATGCGATTGCCGATGCAGCGATTGTTTCCGAAACCAGCCGCCACCGGCTCCATGCCAAGCTAGACCGGGTGCTCCTGCACCCATGGGCCGGGCCGCTGATCCTGTTTGCGATGCTGTTCGTGGTGTTTCAGGCGGTTTTCAGCTGGGCAACGCCGTTTGCCGATGCCCTGGAAGGCGCGATTGGCTGGCTGACCGAGCAGGTGCGCGCGGTGGTACCCGAAAGCCTGGTGCGCGATCTGATTACCGACGGGATCCTGTCCGGAGTAGGGTCGGTGGTGGTGTTCCTGCCGCAGATCGTGATCCTGTTCTTCTTTATTCTGGCGATGGAGGCATCGGGCTATATGGCCCGCGCCGCGTTCCTGATGGACCGGATGATGGCCGGGGTTGGCCTTTCGGGGCGCAGTTTCATCCCGTTGCTGTCGAGCTTTGCCTGCGCGATCCCCGGAATCATGGCGACCCGCAGCATCACCGATCCGAGGGACCGGCTGACCACGATCCTGATTGCGCCCTTGATGACCTGTTCGGCACGGCTGCCGGTCTATGCGGTGATCATTGCCGCGTTCATTCCTAACCGTTCAGTGATTGGCCCGGTTGGCCTGCAGGGGATCGTCCTGCTCGGGCTCTATCTGTTCGGGATCGTTGCGGCGATGGTGGTGGCACTGGTGCTGCGCAGTTCGGTGACCAAGGGCGCCGCATCGGGCTTCATCATGGAACTGCCCAAATACCAGTTGCCGCATCCCAAGGATCTGCTGATCGGGCTGTGGCAGCGCGCCTGGATCTTCCTGCGCCGCGCCGGCACGATCATTTTCATGGTAACGGTGGTGCTGTGGCTGCTGCTCAACTTCCCGCGCGCCGCGCCGGGTGAGGATCAGATCGATGCCTCGGTTGCCGGGCATGTGGCCAATGGCCTCGCGGTGGTGGTCGAACCGATCGGTTTCAACCGCGATATCGCGCTGTCGCTGATCCCGGCAATGGCCGCGCGCGAGGTGGCGGTCAGTTCGCTGGCCACCTCCTATGCCGTCGGCGCAACCGATGAAGCGGCGCAGGCCCAGCAACTGGGTGACCGCCTGAAAGCCAGCTGGAGCCTGCCAACCGCCTTGGCCTTCCTCGCCTGGTTCGTCTTTGCCCCGCAATGCATGAGCACGATCGC
>VFKS01000268.1 GCA_009885425.1 Novosphingobium sp. | reverse complement strand
CGGCCCTTGGGGCCCAGGGTAACCTTGACGGCATTGGCGAGGATATCGACACCGGCGAGAATGCGTTCACGCGCATCGCGGCCGAATTTCACGTCCTTGGCTGACATTGTTCAGATCCTTTGAATGGAGTTGGGAATGGGAAAGACGTCGCTCAGCCGATGATGCCGAGGATATCGCTTTCCTTCATGATCAGCAGGTCTTCGCCGTCCAGCTTGACCTCGGTGCCCGACCACTTGCCGAACAGCACCTTGTCGCCAGCCTTGACGTCGAGCGGCGTAACCTTGCCGTCTTCGGCCTTGGTACCCGAACCGACCGCGACGATCTCGCCTTCAGCCGGCTTTTCCTTGGCGCTGTCAGGGATGATGATCCCGCCAGCAGTCTTTTCTTCGGCCTCTACGCGGCGAACCAGCACGCGATCGTGCAACGGACGAAAGCTCATGTGAATGTCCTCTTCTACATGACAGTTGAAAGGCATTGGCACTCTCTGTGCGAGAGTGCCAGCGAGGCGCATATGGGTGCAGGGGTCTGGCCCGTCAAGGCGCGGGCGTGACTCTTTTTGCGGGGCTAGTTCGGCAGCAGTCCGAGCGGCTCACGCCGGTGCCAACGCCAGCTTAGCAAGGCCGCGACCACGACCAGGCCGACGGCCAGACCAATCCATACGCCGGTGCCTTGCAGCGGGGTATAAAAGCCCAGCCAGATCGCAATGACAAAGCCGACCATCCAGTAACCGAACAACGCAATCAGCAGCGGCATCCGGGTATCCTGCAATCCGCGCAAGGCTCCGGCGGCGACAGCCTGCGCCCCGTCGAACAGCTGGAACGCAGCGGCGACAAGAAGATACTGCACGGCGAAGGCGACCATCGCGGCGTTCTGCGGCGCGGCGGGATCGACATAGAGCGAGAGGATGAAGCGCGGCGCCAGCATCATCACGGCAGCCATCACGCCCATGAACAGCACCGAGACCAGCAGCGCCGACCACCCGGCCCGGCCCGCCGCCGCGCGGTCCTGAGCGCCAAAATGGTAGCCGACCCGGATCGTCGCTGCCTGGGCAATTCCGAATGGAATCTGGAATGTCAGTGCCGCCAGATTGAGTGCCAGCGTATGCGCCGCCAGCTCGACCGGCCCGATCCGCCCCATCAACAGCGCCGCGCCGCTGAACAGCCCGGCCTCGGCCAGCACGGTCAGCGCGATCGGGCTGCCAATCAGCATGATCTGCCGCAGCCGCTGCCATTCAGGCCGCCACCAGCGTCCAAAGATATGATAACGGCGCAGCATCCGGTCATGCCCGATCACCACGACATAGGCAGCGATCATCGCCAGCGAGGTGACCAAGCTGGAAATTGCCGAACCTTCAAGGCCCAGCGCAGGCGCTCCGAGATTGCCGAATACCAGGATCCAGTTGCCCAGAATATTCGTTCCCAGCGCCAGCAGCGTGATAGCGGTGGCATAGCCCGGCTTGCCGAGCGTGGCGACGAAAATGCGGAATACACTGGCCAGGATCATCGGGATCATCGCCCACGACAGAATCGCAAGGAACTGGCCAGACAGCGCCGCAATCTGAGGGTCCTGTCCGCTGGCCAGCAAAATTGCCTCGCCGGAAAAGCCGATCCCCATGCCCAGCAGCCCGAACCCGACCGAGACCCACAGCCCCATCCGCACTGTCCGGCGCACTTCGCGCACCGCCGGACCACGGCGGCCGAGTTCGGCCGCGATCAACGGCGCGCAGGCCCCGGTCAGCCCGGTCAGCGCCCACATCGTCAGCCCGAACACCGCGATCCCCAGACTGGATGCAGCGAGCGGCTGATCG
>VFKS01000128.1 GCA_009885425.1 Novosphingobium sp. | reverse complement strand
TAGGCCCCTAGCAAAAAGGGCCCGCCCTTGCAGGCGAGCCCCATTGGTATGCGATTGTCTGAAACTACTGCCCGGAGCGGGCGGCGTTTACATCATCCTGTGTGACCGGCACAATCTTGATCTCGACCCGACGATTGCGGGTGCGGCCATCTGCGGTGTTGTTGCTGGCAACCGGCATGGTCTCACCAAAGCCCTGGCTGCGCAGACGCGCCGCCGGGACCCCGCGCGAGATCAGGTAGTTCATGACCGTACGGGCGCGATTTTCCGACAGGTTCTGGTTGAAGCTATCCGATCCGGTCGAATCGGTGTGGCCGTAGACGTCGACCAAGCTGTTGGGATATTCAATCAGGCTCTGCGCGACTTTGTCGAGCGTATCGCGGAATGCAGGCTTCAGGGTCGAGCTGCCGACGTCAAAAGTCACGCCATCGGGTAGGTTGACCAAGATGGCTTGGCCGCCATCGGTTTCGGTGACATCGACGCCCGATCCGGCAGTCTGTTCCTTCAACTGCTTGATCTGCTTATCCATGGTGTAGCCGACTGCGGCCCCGGCCACACCGCCGATCCCTGCGCCGACGATCCGGCCAGTCTTTCCGCCGATCAGTCCGCCGAGCAGGCCGCCGACCACCACGCCGCCAACACCGCCAATGGCGGTACGCGAAATCTTTCTCTCGCCGGTGTTTGGATCGGTCACGCAGCCTGCGGTCATCAGCGAAATCGCGGCGACTCCGGCAAACAGTTTAAAGGTCTTGGTCATGGTAATTCCCCTTTGATGGTCAAAACTTAGCATTAAGGTTATTCGTAAGAACCTGAATGACGGCTGGATTGTTCCATCGCCCCAATTATTGCGCCTCTTCGCGCGGCCATGCAACTCTGCTATCGGAGGTGCCGTGCAACCTTTCCCGTGGTCCGACGTTTTTATCATTGCAGGGCTGATCCTGCTGAATGCCGCTTTCGCAATGTCGGAATTGGCAATTGTCTCGGCGCGTCCGGCGCGGTTGAGGGTCGCTGCGGACCAGGGGCACAAGGGCGCAAAAACGGCGCTGTTGCTGGCTTCCGATCCGGGCAAGTTTCTCTCGACCGTCCAGATCGGAATTACGCTGGTGAGCATCATCGCCGGTGCCTATTCGGGTGCCAGCCTGGGCGGTCCGGTGGGTGAGCGCTTGCAGGCGCTGGGCCTGCCAGAGCGCTGGGCGCCCGAAACCGGGTTTGCGATCGTAATTGCCGTGACCACCTATTTCAGTCTGGTCGTGGGCGAACTGGTGCCAAAGCAGGTGGCCTTGCGCGCCGCCGAACCGATCGCGATGGCCGCTGCCCTGCCGATGGCGGTGGTGGCCCGGGTGACCGCGCCGTTCGTCTGGGTGCTCAACAATTCCTCAGCCTTTCTGTTGCGGATTATCGGGGTGCGGGCCAAAGGCGAACACGCGCTGACCGCTGAAGAGCTGCATCTCGTTTTCGCCGAAGCGACCCGTTCGGGCGTGATAGAGGAAGAAGAGCGCCAGATTATGACCGGGATCATGCGGCTCGCCACCCGCCCGGTGCGCGAACTGATGACCCCCCGGACCGAGCTCGACACGATTGATCGCCGCGCCAGCGAGGCTGAGGTCCGCGCCGCGATCAAGGATACCGTGCATTCGTTGCTGCCGGTTGCCGATGGCAGCCCGGACAACATTGTCGGGGTGATCAAGGTCAAAGAAGTGCTGGCGGTTCTGCTGGCTGGAAAGCGGCTCCAGATCGCCCGGCTGATGCGCAAGGCCGAAGTGATCCCCGATCAGCTCGACGCAATGGACGCCTTGCGGCTGCTCCAGCAGTCGGACGTCGCAATGGCGCTGGTCCACGATGAATACGGCCACCTTGAAGGAGTGGTGACCCCCGCCGATCTGCTCGACGCCATCGTCGGCAATTTCGCCAGCCATCAGGATGAAGGCGACGAGCCGATGGTGGTAGTGCGTGAGGACGGCAGCTTGCTGGTCGCGGGCTCGCTTCCGGCCGATGCCATGGCTGATCGGCTCGGGATCGAACTGCCCGATGATCGCGATTACGCCACGGCTGCGGGGTTTGCGCTGTCAGTGATGAAAAAGCTGCCGCACGAGGGTGAGCATTTCACCGATCAGAACTGGCGCTTCGAAGTGGTCGATATGGATGGCCGCAAGATCGACAAGCTGCTCGTCAGCAAGGTCGTGAGCGTCGCGGTATCGGCGGCCGAATAACAAAAGGGCCCGGCCTTTCGGCCGAGCCCCTTTGTAGCATCAATCCGAAAGCTTGATCAGGTGCCGCCGACCGAGGTCTGAGCCTCGCGGCCATCGCCTTCGGGGGCGCCGATGATGTCGCGGGTCACGTCACCCTTGGCGACGGTGTTCGTTCCGGGATCACCCACAGTTGAGCGGATCGACGGAGCAGCCTGGCCGCTCTTCTGGCCGACAGTGGTTTCCACGCCAGAGCGCGCCGCCGGGGGGCCGAACAGCACGGACTGGGCCTGCGCCGCAGTGCTCTGATCGTTCGGGCGCGGGGCGCCGGGGGCGGGGGGGACCAGCGCGAAATCAGGCGGAACCACCAAGGGGGCCTGCCGCTGAACGGCAAATTCATCGGGGCGCTGACGGTTGAGCAATCCGCCGCCGCCGCAAGCGGACAGCAGCAGCGCGCTGCCGGTCAGGACGATCAGGGCCGAAACTTTGCGCATTATGAATTCTCCGGTGCGGGCGTGGCCGCTGGGTTGTGATCGGGCTTTTCGCCGATCAGGAAGCTGCGGGCAAGGATTATCACTACACCAATGGTGATCGCCGCGTCAGCCAGGTTGAAAATCAGGAACGGGCGAAAGGTGCCAAAATGGAGATCGGCATAGTCCAGCACATAGCCGAACTTGAACCGGTCAGTAATATTGCCAAGCGCCCCGCCCAGCACCATTCCCAAGGGAATGATATCGCCCAGCTTCTTCTCGCGCAGCAGCCAGATGAACACGACCACGGCAATGGCAAAGGTCAGCGCGACCAAGCCCCAGCGCATTTCCATCGAAGTGGCCTTCAGAAACCCCAGCGAAACGCCGTAGTTGTGGGTCCGGGTCAGGTCGAAATAAGCCCACAGATCGCGGTGCATCCCCTCGTCAGTCAGCCCCCAAGGGCCATCGACCATCCGCTTGAGCCACTGGTCAATCCAGAAGATCAGCGCGGCCAGCGTCAGGCCGGTCAGGCGGGGGCGGGCGGAAAACAGGCTCATGCGCTGGCGTCCATGGCGGTTACGACCTTATCGCAGCGTGAACAAAGATCGCCGTCAGCGGTGACCTCGGGCAGATGCCGCCAGCAGCGGCCGCATTTGTGGTGGGTGGTGCGCGACGCGACAGCTTCGGCACTCTCGCCGCGCAAACCGTTCAGTTGGATGTTGGCGGTGATGAACAGCTCACTCAAATCGAGCCCAGCAAACCGCTCGGGAAGCGTTTCAGGCGCGAACAACTGCACATTTGCTTCAAGTCCCGAGCCTAGGACCTTTTCACGGCGCAAGGGTTCGATTGCTTCACTCGCCTTTGCGCGCCACTCACGCAGTGCAGTCCAGCGATCCAGGTCTACGCCTGCTTCAGGCACCACCGGCCACTCCAGCAAATGCACCGACCCGCCATCCGGATAGCGCGTCCCCCACACTTCCTCCGAAGTGAACACCAGCACCGGCGCGGCGTAGCGGACGAGGGCGTGGAACAGCGTGTCGAGGACCGTGCGGTAGGCCATCCGTTTGGGATCAGTCGCGGCGTCGCAGTAAAGCGAATCCTTGCGGATATCGAAGAAGAACGCCGACAGATCCTCGTTGCAGAAGTCGGTCAGCGCGCGGACGTAGGTGTTGAAATCGAACTCTTCAGTCGCCGTTTTCAGCGT
>VFKS01000346.1 GCA_009885425.1 Novosphingobium sp. | reverse complement strand
GCGGCACTGAAGGAAAGCACCGGGCGCAAGGGCAAAGCCCTGTTCATGCCGCTGCGTCAGGCGCTGACCGGAATGGACCACGGCCCGGATATGGCATCACTGCTGCCGCTGATCGGTGCCGAAGCGGCTTTGGCGCGGCTAGAGGCGGCAGCGCACTAATCTTGCCTGCTGCACTGCAATAATAGCATTTACATTGCGCCAAGGCCCCGTTAGAGGCCCCTCCCATGTCCAAGATGCCGACCATTACCATTACCACCAAACCGACCGCCAATGCGGGTCCGGTTGTGGCGGTGCTCGGCTGAGGCACCCAGACAACCCGCCCCGCGACGAGCAGGCGGGGCTTTCCTTTCGGAACATCTGAACCCCCGCACTGCTCTCCCCCACAAAAGGAGTAGCATCATGGTTCATCGTTTCGCCCCCGGGCGCCAGCTCAATGTCGGCATTGTCGGCGCAACGGGCCTCGTCGGCAGCATGATCCGCGAAATCCTGGCTGAACGCAATTTTCCGGTCGCCAACCTGCGGTTGTTCGCCTCGGCGCGGTCTGCGGGCAAGGTGCTGGGTGGGGTCACCGTCGAAGACGCCGCCACGGCCGACTATGCCGGGCTGGATATCGTTCTGTTCTCTGCCGGTGGCTCAACTTCCAAGGCACTCGCCCCCAAGGTCGCCGCAGCAGGCGCGATCGTGATCGACAACTCCTCGGCCTGGCGCTCTGACCCCGAAGTGCCGCTGGTCGTCTCCGAAGTGAACCCGCAAGCACTGGCCGACCTGCCCAAAGGCATCATCGCCAACCCCAATTGCACCACCATGGCTGCGATGCCGGTGCTGCGGCCCTTACACGACGAGGCCGGACTCAAGCGGCTGGTGGTTTCGACCTATCAGGCAGTTTCCGGCGGCGGGCTGGAAGGGATCGAGTTGCTCGCCCGTCAGCTCGACCATGTCGGTGGGGCCGCGCGCGAGCTGGCTATGGGCGGCCACGATGCGTTGTTGCCCACTCCCGAAAAGTGGACCGTGCCGATCGCCCACAATGTGATTCCGCTGAACTACGTACTGGGCGAGGACGGCTATACCGAGGAAGAAATCAAGCTGCGCGATGAAAGCCGCAAGATCCTGGACCTGCCCGATCTGCCGGTTTCCGGAACTTGCGTGCGGGTGCCGGTGTTCACCGGGCATTCGCTGTCAATCAACGCCGAATTTGACCGCCCGATCAGTGTCGAACGCGCGCTCGAACTTTTGGGTTCAGCCCCCGGCGTGGTGGTTTGCGAGGTGCCCAACCCGCTGGAGGCAACCGGGCAAGACCCGGTCTTCGTCGGCCGGGTCCGCAAGGACCCAACCGTTGCGCACGGCCTCGCGCTATTCGTGGTCGGAGATAACCTGCGCAAGGGCGCCGCGCTCAACGCCGTGCAGATTGCTGAGGCGTTGATCGGTTAGCCGCAGGTTGGCCGTTTCGATCTCGCCTCATAGTCCACCTTGGCTTTGGCAAATTGGGCCGGAGTGCAAGTGCGGAAGCCGTAATGGAGCTGAACGTCAAAGATTTCGAGCACGCGGTCTTTTGGCGGGTTATGCTGCTCGATGATCTTGCCACTCTCGTCGGCAACCGACCAGCCGCCTTCGCGTCCCTCGAACGCCCGGTCGCGGCCCAGCACGATCCCGCTGGTGTCCGAACCCGGACCACAGGCGGCAACCGGCGCGCCATCGAAGCTGAAGGGATGCAGCGCCTCCGCAAACTTTTTCCAGCACTGCGGCGGCGAAGATTGGGGGCTATCCATGGTCGGATAGGCGTTCGGCTCCCACCATTGATCGTCTTTCGAAGTGCGGGCGCATTCGCAGGCCTGAGTAGCAAGGCTTTGAAGTTGCGCGGCTTCGGCCATAGATGCTTCGCGGCTCGCCTTTGGGATTTCCGGCGCGGAAGGAGGAGAATCGCAGCCGGACGCCAACACCAGTGCGGCACAGATCGCCCAATCTCTCACGCCGCCGCCACCTCGACCACCAGTTCCTCAGCCGCCTCAAGCAGTTTCTTCTCGACCGCTTTGAGCCGCGCGCCTGAATCGACCTTTTCGCCCAGCAGGTCGGTGACGTAGAAGGTATCGACCGCGCGTTCGCCATAGGTGGCGATGTGGGCGGAGTGGACCATCAGCTTGGCTTCGAACAACGCGCGGGCGAGGCGGCTGAGCAGGGCGGGACGGTCGCGCGCGTTGACTTCGATCACGGTGAAGCGGTTCGACGCGGCATTGTCGAATTCCACGCCGGGGCGGACATCAAAAGCATCGGCGCGCGGGCGGGCGCTGGGCCGGGCGGCCAGCTGCGGGACCAGTTTGATCTTGCCGCCAAGGGCATCGGCAATGGTCGTTTCGATGCGGGCCAGCTGGTTCTCCTCTGAGAACGGCCGGCCCAGCGGGTCCTGGACCAGAAAGTTGTCGACCGCCATGCCGCCACGGGTGGTGTGGATGCGGGCATCGATGATGTTCCCGCCGGCCAGATGGATCCCGCCTGCGATCCGGTAGAACAGCCCCGGATGGTCGGCCGCGATTACAGTCACCAGCGTCGCCCCACGCGCAGCGTAATATTCGGTGTGGACGTCGAGCGCCTCGCCCTTGGCCCGGTCGAGCTGGGTCAGGTTCATCGCGATAATATCGTCCGGCTCGGCGATCCAGTAGGCGTCGTTGAACTGCTTGGCATATTTGCCGACCAACTTGCTGTCCGGTCCCATCCGGTCGGCCACCACACGCTGCTTGGCGGCGATCCGTTCAACCCGCCCGTGCTGGACATGGCCCAGCCGCAAGCGTTCCTCGGCGGCTTCGTAAAGCTCATGGATCAACTGGCGCTTCCAGCCATTCCACACCCCCGGCCCGACCGCGCGAATATCGACGATGGTCAGCATTGCCAGCAACCGCAACCGCTCGACGGCTTGGACCTGGGTGACAAAATCGGTGATCGTCTTCCAGTCAGCCAGATCGCGTTTGAAGGCGACTGCGCTCATCAGCAGATGGTTGCGCACCAGCCAGGCGACCAAGTGGCTTTCCTCTTCGGACATTCCGAGCCGCGGGCACAGCTTGAGCGCCACTTCTGCACCCAGCACCGAATGATCGCCGCGCCGCCCTTTGGCGATATCGTGGAGCAGGATCGAGACATAGAGCGCGCGGCGCCCGACAACCTTGTGGATGATCGCGCTGGCCAGCGGATGATCGGCCTTCATGTCACCTTTTTCGATCTGGGCCATCAGCCCGATCGCACGGATGGTGTGTTCGTCGACCGTATAGTGGTGGTACATGTCGAACTGCATCTGGGCGTTGACCCGGCCGAAATCGGGCACGAACCGGCCGAACACCCCGGCTTCGTTGAACCAGCGCAGCGCCGTTTCGGGATCATTGCGGCTGGTCAGCAGGTCCATGAAGG
>VFKS01000477.1 GCA_009885425.1 Novosphingobium sp. | reverse complement strand
CAGCTTCAACCAGATCTTCAACGGCGTCACGCTCAGCCCCTATTCGGTCAGCGATCTGGCCGATCCGGTCGCCTGCCCCGGCGGCGTGCCGACCAGCGCTTATCTCTCGGGTCTGCCCTGCGCGCAGATCCGGCCCGAAATTGCCTCTGGCGGGACGATCGACCTCGGCCCCGAAAAGGCCAAGATGGCCAGCCTCGGTGTCGTGCTGCGGCCCAAGGCGGGCTGGAGCCTGTCGGCCGATTGGTGGATGATCAACGTCGATGATACGATCCAGCTGCTCACCTTGCGTCAGCTGATCGACAATGCCGCGCTGTTCCCGGACCGGTTTGTCCGCAGCGGCGGGACGATCACCGTGATCGATCAACGCTGGATCAACGCCGGTTCGCGCCGTACCCAAGGCGTTGAATTCGCCCTGCGCGGCGGGTTTGATCTGGGCGGTGAAAGCCGCATCTCAATCGGGATGGACGGGTCGCTGGCGCTCAAAAAGCGGGAAAAACTGACCCCGACTTCGGCCTATGGCCCCAGCCTTGTGGGCGTGTTCACGTTCTCTGGCGACCTTGGTCTGCGCTGGAAGCACAACGCCTGGGTCAGCTTCACCAACGAAGACTGGGCGGTGACTTTTACCCAGATTTTCCGCAGCGGCTATACCAACCAGAAGCTGCCCGGGATTGCTGCTGGAACAGTGGTGCGGCCAGACTTCAATCCGCGGGTCAAGCCGTACCACATCTACAACCTGTCAGCGACCTATCTGGGCCTTGGCCCGGATCTGCGGCTGACGTTGGGGATCAAGAACCTGTTCGACAGCGATCCGCCGTTCGCGATCACCTATGATGGCAACACTGGCGCCGGTTCCAGCTGGGAACCGCGCGTGGCCGATCCGCGTGGGCGTTCGTTCAACGTGGCTGTGGAAGTACGCTTCTAAGCTGGCGTAGTCATACTGGAACAAGGGCGCCCGGCATTGCTGCGGCGCCCTTTTTCTGTTCAATGCATTGTAAAATAATGAAAAACATCGTTAACTGATGTTTCACCTTGATATGGGAAAACTCTGAGCTTCCACCAATTGACCTGGGTCGGGCAATGGAAAGTGCACCATCGTTTCAGAATACCGGCGGCAGGCGCGGCGAACGGCTGCAATATGGCGCCGAAGTTCAGTTCCGCAGCGGCACGCGCCGGGCTAATGTCTGCCTGCGCAACATCTCGAAATTCGGTGCGCGTGTTTCCGGGGTCTTTCTGGTCCACAACGACGACCGCTTTTTTATCAAGCTGCAGGGTATGGAGTCGATCGAGGCACGGGTCGCCTGGGTTGAGGAATTCGAGTTTGGCTGTGAATTTATCCGTCCGCTGAGCGATGTAATTCTGGAAGATTTGCTAAAGCGTGACTGAGCGCGCAGCAGTTCCCCTTAACATCAACGCCGCCTTGACCCCTGCCCGGGCACGGTTTGGCCGTGCATCTGGGGGGAAGCGGCACGGGGAGAGGACCCCGGTGCCCGGGCAGAAGTCTGGGTAACCCGATCAGGCCAATGGGCGAAACGGAGCGTCGCCGCGCCAGCGGGTCAGAATGTTGTCATGCACAATCGGGCTGATCAGCTTGTCGAACGCGCAGCCGCTCAGACTGTTGTCCCACCAGACCACTTCGCCTTGCAGCGCTTCGATCCCCGGCAGTGTCAGCCAGCAGACCGTGCCGGGATGAATCCGGTTGACCGCCGCTGCGCAAAAGCCGCTGAGCGACAGATCGTGGACAACGGTCTGAAAGCCGCGCCCGCCCGACATCCGCAGCGTCGCCGGAATGGAAATGCGCGTGCGCGGTGCGCTGCGATCTTCCTGCGCGGCAGAGAAGTAGGAGTCGCGCTGGATGAGCAGAAGATTTTCGCTCATGATAATGTGCCCTCTTGTGTCAGGCTTGCCGGTTCCTTTCCCAGCAAGCTTTGCACTGTATGGCGCAGCGCGGTTTCCGGCACTTTACGAGGACTGGTTAACCCGTTCGCGGTGCGGACTGGCAAACTGTTCACCAAGTAGTGACAGGACCCGTTCAGCGACCGCTGCCGGCAGCTTGACGCTGGCCGGGTCTTCGCCCGGATAGGCCTTGGCCCGCATCGCCGTGCGGGTCGCCCCAGGATCGACGATTGCGACACGTAATTTACTGATATTCCGGGTTTCCTGCGCATGGCATTCGATCAATGCCGCCGCCGCCGCCTTGCTCGCAGCATAGGCCCCCCAATAGGCGCGGGGCGCGTCAGCAACGCTGGTGGTTAGGTAGATCAGTCTGGGATCGGCGCTGGCCCGCAGCAGCGGATCGAACTGCGAGATCAATGCCTGGGTCGCCAGCACGTTAATGGTCAGCGCCTTGGAGAACTGTGTCTGATCGATGTCCTTCACCGCCGTCAGTTCCGGCAGGACCGCGGCGCTGTGGACCAGCACGTCGAGCATCTTCCAGCGCTCGGCAATCGCTGCGGCGAGCCGGGCGATGCCATCGGCATCGGCCAGATCGACCGGCGCGATAGTGGCGCTGCCGCCCGCATCAAAGATCCGCTGCTCAACCGCTTCGAGCGCCTTGGTATCGCGCCCGGTCAGCACGACATGCGCGCCCGCTGCGGCCAAAACTTCGGCCGTGGCCGCACCGATCCCGCGGCTCGCGCCGGTAACCAGCGCGACTTGCCCGTTCAGCGCGCTCACGCGACCTGCCCGACCGGGAGCGACAGCTGATCGGTAGCCGCCTCGCGCTCGGCCAGGTCGGTCAGGCTGGTGGGATATTCGCCGGTGAAGCAGGCATCGCAGTGCTGCGGGCATGCGGCGTTGCGGCTGGCTTCGCCGACCGCGCGGTACAATCCGTTGATCGAGACAAATGACAGGCTGTCAGCGACGATGAACTTGGTCATCTCCTGGATGTCCATCCGCGCCGCCAGCAGCTTGTTGCGCTCGGGCGTATCGACTCCATAGTAACACGAATGCATGGTCGGCGGGCTGGCGACGCGCATATGCACTTCAGCAGCGCCCGCATCGCGCATCATCTGGACGATCTTCATGCTGGTGGTGCCGCGCACAATCGAATCGTCGATCAGCACGATCCGCTTGCCTTCGACCAACGCACGGTTGGCGTTATGCTTGCGCTTTACATCGGCATGGCGCGCGCCGTCCGACGGCTGGATGAAGGTGCGCCCGACATAGTGCGAGCGAATGATCCCCAGCTCAAACGGAATGCCGCTCTGCTGGGCATAGCCGATCGCCGCGGGCACTCCGCTATCTGGCACCGGGATCACCAGATCGGCGTCGACCGGGGATTCCTTGGCCAGTTCAATCCCGATCCGCTTGCGCACTTCATAGACTGAATGACCGCCCATCACCGAATCTGGACGGCTGAAATAAACGTGCTCAAAAATGCACGGGCGCGGGGATACTTTACCGAACGGGCGGTGGCTGGTCATCCGCCCATCGGCGCGGACTTCGATGATTTCGCCAGGCTCAACCTCGCGCACGAATTCGGCGCCAACTACGTCGAGCGCGACGGATTCGCTAGCAAATACAGTGGCATCGCCGATCTTGCCCATCACCAAGGGGCGAATGCCCAGCGGATCGCGGCAGGCGATCATCCGCTTGGGGGTCATGCAAACCAGCGAATAGGCCCCTTCGATCATCCGCAGCGCATCGACAAACCGGTCAAGCAGTTTGGTATAGCGGCTGGTCGCGATCAGATGGATGATCACTTCGGTGTCAGAGCTCGACTGAAAGATCGAGCCGCGCTCAACCAGTTCGTGCTTCAGCGTCATCGCGTTGGAAATGTTACCATTGTGCGCGATTGAAAACGCCCCGCGCGCCAGATCGGCGTGGAGCGGCTGGACATTGCGCAGGCCCTGCCCGCCGGTTGTGGAATATCGCACGTGACCGCTGGCCATATCGCCGGGCAGCTCAGACAGGATCGTTGCATCGTTGAACACTTGCGCAACATGGCCCAAACCACGCCGGGCAAAGAATTCCTTGCCGTCATAGCTGACGATGCCGACCGCTTCCTGGCCGCGGTGTTGCAGTGCGTGGAGCCCCAGCGCGGTCATCCCGGCGGCTTCCTTGCTACCGATAACACCAAAAATGCCGCACTCTTCGCGCAACTTGTCACCGTCTGCGTCGAAAAAGGGATGGGTAAGGTTCATTATGGAATCGCCCGGCCAGTGCTGCGCCCTGTGGATGGGCCTT